>CBDVAD010000039.1:0-14661 GCA_965371875.1 uncultured bacterium | reverse complement strand
ATTAATTCCAATATTATCTGAGACAAAGCCTGAAATATCTATACTGCTAAGAAAAATTGAGTCACTGAAATCTTTTTCAAATTGTATTTCAGGAGCACTGGTGTCAACTCCAATTATAAAAGGTCCCAGAGAGAGGATGTTATTGACCGAAGAGAGACTTATTATAATTTCACAGGTTTCATAATAACCTGATGATACAGCTTTAAGAGTTATAAGCGAATCTTCCACTGTTAATACCAGAAACTCAGATCCCTTAGACAGGGTTGCTTCTTCAATACTTCCACCGTTAAGGAAAAAATTTATCTCTTCTCCTTCCAGCAGTCTGATTGGGTCAGAGGGTGCACCGTTAATGGGAAACCTTGTATCGGTTGTATATAGTTTATTGTCGGTTGGTGCTCTGACTACTGCACCGGTTTCAGAATCTATTCCATGAAGCATAAGAAAAAGTGTTTTATTTGCAGAAAGACCATATTCATCAGATATAACAAGTTCAAATCCTGTGAATCCCGGAGTTAAAATTTTTAGAGGGATTGAAAAGGCCAATACACCCGGCCTGTCAGTTTTTTTTAATGAGAGAGTTCCTGTATCACCTCCACCAATACTCAGCAGGGCCTTTCCTGTCAGATTATTCAGCTGAACAGTTCCGTTGACAGCCTTGAATTTCCCGAGATCAATTTCCATTCCCTGAAAAATATTTTCTGTACTGTCATCTTCTGTTAGAGTTACTGATTCGAAATTGATTTCCGGTGCTTTAAGGACAGTTTTAAAAGACAATTTAATTTTTTCACCAGCTACTTCGTTGATATCAACTGCATAAATTTCCAGTTTGTGACTGCCTGAAGAGAGATCTCCAAGGGGAGTATTAAAAGAATGTTTAGTCGGAACACTGACAGGGGCGCTACCATCAAGTGAATAGATAATCTCTTTAATGCCGTCATCATCTGTTGCATATCCTGAAAGAGTTCCACTCATGTCATTTGAATCAACTACAGGAGTAAGCAGGTGCAGTTTTGGTAGGTCACCTTCCAGATCAAGTTTTAACTGCATCCTGTGTACAGTGGTATTTCCTGTTGTATCTGTAAGAGTAAAAATAATATCCGTTTTAGCCTCATTGGAAAAATCAACATCATGAAACCAGTATGGATCACCTATAGACAACGGTATTTCGACTGGCTCATCCTTTCCCAGGGTAAATGTTAGATTTTCTATGCCGACTTCATCGTTAACCCGTCCAACAACTCTAAACTTTCCATTAACCTGAAAATCCTCAGTTGGATAAAGTATTTCCAGGGTGGGTTCTTTGTTATCCACAAAAAATAGAAATGCTGAAACACCTACAGAGCCCATTTTGTCTGTACTTCTAAACCAGTAGATCTGGGGACCGTCATTGAGCTTTTTTGTATCAATTTTTATACTGAATGAAGCTGATGGTTCATTCTTCTTTATTTTTATAGAAACTTTTGTAAAAGTTTCACCTCCATCAGTACTCAATTCCAGTTTCTCAATACCATTTTTATCGTTTACCAGACCCTCCAGGGTCACTTTTCCATTTAACAGAGCACCATTCTCAAATGATGTAACTTCGTTAAGGGGTTTTGATTTATCCAGAATAAAATCTACACTGTACCCTTCACCAACTGTTCCATTCTTATCCAACCCCCTGGCTGTAATTGTATATTCCCCATCTTCAAATTCATCAGTATTAAGATAGAAGGACCAGAATTCAGTTCCCTCTGCTTCTATAAATCCATTTTCATTGATCTGAACTTCTACTTTGGCAACACTATCGTCATCAATACATGTTCCAACAATATTCAGATTACCTCCAACTCTCATACCGGGTGTTGGATTGGAGATGTTTGTTACGGGTTTATCTGATTCAGGATCAATATGTATATTAAAGGGTCCTTCAATATATTCATTTCCTGCAAGATCTGTTCCTTTTATAATGATATTGTATTTGCCTTCAGGATAATCAGAGATATCAAAATCGTAGTGCCAGTTTTCGAGACCCTCTACCTGGTAGTACTGTTCTTCTTTTGATTCTTCAGGGATATCAGGCAAAGGACCAGTTTTCGGTGGATTTTCAATTGTTTCCTGGGTGAACAGAGGTCCTTCAGTAAATATAAACAGGATTGTAATAATC
Organism: uncultured bacterium; assembly: GCA_965371875.1. Classification (GTDB taxonomy): domain Bacteria; phylum Spirochaetota; class Spirochaetia; order B11-G9; family B11-G9; genus JAJRQE01. The sequence continues at coordinate 12,515 of CBDVAD010000039.1, read as the reverse complement.
AATAAAAATTTTTTCATAAAATAAAATCTCCGGAAAACAAATACCAATAAGTGTTTATAATGTATCTCTTTATTGCAAAAAAAAAGCAGAGACCTCTGATTTATATATCGGTTCTTAATTACTTGAACAAGATATCAAATTCATCTAATAATTAAAGAATGAAGAAAAAACGAGTTCTTTACACTGTTTTATTTGCATCAGTAGTACTTCTTGTCACATTAACAGCCTTATGGTTTTTTTATTTGCAGCCTGTCGAACCCAAAGGAAAAATAACAGCCTTTTTCCATCTCTACAGTTCTCCAGTTAAGGAACAGTTGGAGCAGGTGCTTTTGAAATTTTCACGTGAGTATCCGGAAGTTGAACTGGTTTATTACATTGAGCCTTACCTGGATATGAGACGGGAAAAAATAGACTTTCTTTCTAACAATCGACTGTCCGAAGATCATGTTGTCATCTCATCATCAACTGCGGCAGATATCCGGGAAGATTCAGAGATATCCCAGGGTTTTTGGACAGGAACCGATTGGAAACTATTTTACAATTCAGAAGTTTTGTCTCAACTAAATATCTCAGAAGAAAACTTACAGGAAATAAGCCAGTTGAGACTTATGGATTTTATTAAAACCCTTTCGCCCGGACTAAATTCGAATCAGACCCTTTTTGCAGTAAGCAGCAGGTACTATATTCAGTGGCTGTCGTGGCTGCAGCATCTTGAGCTGGAGCAAAACTCAGGCAGAATGCCAAAATCTTTCGCTCTCAGTGAGTGGCAGGACTCCATAGATTTATTTAATGAGTTAGTAGAAAGCGGATATATCAATCCGGATCATGGAGATATAAATGAAGCAAGCACAGCACTGCGCATGTTCAAAGGCGAAGCGCTGTTTTCACTGTCAACTGACAGTATATACAGCATATTTCTCCCCGGTGATCGAAAGTACATAAAACAATTGAATTTCCCGGGAAGCTTGAAGCAGGGCTGGAATGTCGGATCGGGCTTTTACTTGACAACTGTAAAACCTGAAGAAATTACTCGTGGCGCTGATGCCGCTGCCCAGGTTCTTATTGAATATCTTCGAAGTGATGAAGTTATCAATCGAGTGCTGAGGACAACAGGAGTAAAATTACATCCTGTACGTACCAGAGGTATGCTGGTAGAGATTCCATCCATATCAGTTCAGGTCAGAAATAAAGAACTCCAGGAAATCATAAAGTCTGCCCGAAATTAAGTTATAACTCCCGGGGGTACCGGGAGTTTTCTTATTATCCTATCTAAAACCCTAAGTAAGTTGCCTCTTCCATATATGTACCATTATATCCAATCATGGGATTCCCGAGTTGATTAATGTGTGTCATTTCAACAAAGCTATTTGCAGCTAGTGGAATAGTAGCTGCAGGTACAGCGATAACTTCCCAATCACCTGAATAATTACCAGTACTAGAATCAGCTCCATTACCGAAAATACCGAGAGCAGAAACCGGATAGGACATTCTTACAGCAACATTTGTACCAAGAAAAGCCGAGGAGAGTGAAGTTATCACCGGCCTATAATCTAGGCCTCCAAAATCTCTGATATCTAACCCGGTATATTGACCGGCATTGAACAGCGCATCAACTGTAAAATGATCGGCACTTGTATCTGTACGGCCAGAAATATAGGCATAATCGAGAAATCCTGTCGTGCCGTTAAGAAATGCCATATGTACACCACCGGCTGGATCAACGATCATATCGATATGTGTACCGGCAGATGATACAACTATATTATCAGTACCATTACTCCAGTCGGCCCATGCCCCATGTTCTGCATCGGGAGACGTTGTATACATAAGTTTCAACGCATCATCAGCTGGATCATACCAGGCCATATATAGAACATCATTTACAGAATCAAAAGCAAGTTTAAAGTCCTCACTTGAATGAGTTGTTGCAACAAGAACCTCCCGGACATTGGAAGAATCCGAATTATAAGTAGGATCATTAATACCCATATTACGAGCATTTTTCTCAGTTCCGGCAATAGCGTAAGCTGTAGTATTATTTACAGTTTTCGAAATAGACGTTTCCCAAGTACTCAAAGCTGTAGTTGCTCCGGCTATTGTAGTTCCGGCAGTAAATCCCATAAATACAATCCCTTCATCTGCTCCACTACTATCATAATAGGCAACATAGTTGTCTGTGCTGGTATCAGTACCATTTACTTCTATCTGAATATTATGATACCTACTTAAATCACCAGTTCCGTTGTATCTGAGGTTTCCTAATCCCATACGATCACCAAGTACATTAAAATTGTACGCAGCATAGCCGTCAGTAGAATAGGGTGACGGAGTTTCTATAGACCATTGAACAGATCCATAAAATTCCCAGTTATCATTTGCAGGATCTCCCCACCATCGGGAATTGTTCAGAAATGTCCAGATTCGTGTTCCGCTTGTATTGTACTCAAAATCGCCGCCAGATAATGTAAAGCTTTCAGTCATAAGTGTGGAATTCATAAAAAGAGCATCTGAACCAACTGTGTACATCCAATCCATATCATCTACAATATTATCAGAATTGCTATCATCAGTCGGTTTCATTACAGCATTACCTCCTGAGAATCCCGTGTTAGTTAGAGCCCAGAGAGAAATATATCTGTCGTCATTCATGTCCGGATAATACTGAATTACTTCAGAGTTCTGATCCAGGTCGTTGTCATTAGTGTTATTAATACTTGCGAATCCATTAGTCGTAACTGTAAGAGGCCCTGAATTGGTCGAATCATTCAGATCAATGATTTGTTCTGTTGAAGTACTGCCTGCCTGTGGAGTATAGGATATCCCTCCGATTTCGACAGAACCTGCTGTATCTGCTGCCAGATTATACCCCTTAATTGTTATTATTGAATTATTTGCAACAGTATACCTGCCCAGAGCAGATCTTTTTACAAAAGATTTTATCCCAAATTCGAGTCCAGTAAGAATATCAGTTATGTAAGGCACAACATCCACTGTTAACACCGGGCGATCACCTTCTGCAGTAGAATTTCCTACGGGTTCTTTTGTATCAGTGCCATAAACTCTGATATCCACACCTGTTTCGGCTATTCCGTTTATAGTCGAACTATCCCAGCTATATGACCAGTCATATGTAAATCCAGTTTGCAAAGTTCCTGTCTGATTTGTTACAGTTGCAGCATCAACATATGTTGTCCAGCCAGAGCTGTCATTAATTTCGACAGTCACTGTTGGACTTATAGCGTCATCATAGACAGTTCCAGTCAGGATAATAATTCCCGATACATCGGCCACACCAGCTACGGTACCATCAATATGTCCGCTTGATCCGACATTGGATTGGGTCAGCTCATCAATTGTCACTGTTGGTGCAAATGTATCATTGGCACTGTCATAAACCCACATATAAAAATCTTTGGTAACTATATTTTCACTGTCATCTTTTATTCTTGTTTGAATGCGATAGTAGTATCCCGCTGCAAAATCTGATGTATCAAAACTAAATGTACCGCTAGCCGTATACTCGGGGTCGGAAGTATCATATAGGTAGGTGTCTGCTGCATCGTAGGAAGTAATATATGGTAATTTTACATCTCCATTATCTACATTGTACTGTTCCATAACCTCAAGCTCATAAGTAGTTGCATCAATCCCGGCGCCGGTTCCGGTATCTGATACATTCATGATAATATTTCCGGTACCGTCAAGCTTAACTTTTACGTCACTTTCTGTATACTGGGAACCAAAAATATCCAGACGCCAGATTGACGGAGGATAATTGGAAATCTGAACTGTTTCTGTAACAATGGATCGGTTTCCTGAACCATCATAGTTGGCAAAATGTACAGCTAAGGGTCCATCGGGAAGAATTGTTGAATCTATATATGTATACCATTCATCATAGGTTCCTTTTGATCGTAGACCCTCCAGAAAACCATCACCATCACCGGGGGCGCTATCACTGTCAATCTCAAAGCGATTATCTACTGATATGATATATGAACTGTCTGTGGGAATGGAATTCCCTCCAGTTGCTATACTGGTCGCAGCCCTCGGGCTGTAAAAAGCAGAATCCTTCACAAAGAATAAATCTACACGATCAACATTGCTGATATCACCGGTATCTTCCACACTCCCTATGAGCTTGGCGTTAGTACCTGCAAAGGTGGTTATACCAGCTTGCTTAACGAGTTCATTGGTATAATCCCAAACACCGGTCGGCTCCACTGTATCAATAGTGATATTAAGAGTTTTATCAGTTATTTTCCCTACAGTATCTTGTATCCTTATGTAAAGTGTAAGAGCTCCGTCACTGCTTCCGTCACGTGTGATTGCGACGGTGTGATCCCAGTTTGGCTCACTAAAAGTATCCACTGGCACGAAATTTGTTCCGTCTGTACTAAAAGATACGGAAGTTACACCGTTTCCATCGGTAGCAGTTCCAATCAGATCAAAGCTGTTATAAACAAGCATACCTGATGCGGCTGCACGTGGATCGACTCCAGCACCATAAGGACTGGTAACTTCCAAAGTATCTATTGATCCGGTTGGGAATGTTGTATCTACAGTAATCTGCTGGAGAGGTGAAACTGTCCAGTCATAACTTCCATCATAAGCTCCGGCATCATTGGTATCGGCAGCCCGGAGGCGAATCTGATATTTACCATCTCCTACTGAGGTGCCTGTATCACCTAAGGTGTGCGACCATGATGTAAAGGTTGTATCACTGGCAGGCTGCCCGCTGATATCCGTCCAGTTATCAATGAGTGTCGTACCATCTTCCTGATATAACTGGAATTGGACTGTGGAAGCATCTACGCCATCATCATCCTCGATGGTTCCGGAAATTTTCTTTGACAGGGGCAGCTCGTTGTCACCAAAAGTTCCCCCTTCTGTTATTGATGAATACTCAATAACCGGTTTGTCTGAGCTCTGGTCAATGTTAAAGGCAATCGAGGATGCTGTGCTTAAATTACCGGCAAGGTCAACTGCTCTTACCCAGAGTGTATAAGAGGTAGGTCCCGTAATGGCTGATGTATTATAGGTATCACTCCAGTTGTAAATTCCACTTGCTGCACTGTAAGTACCCGGATAGACAGGTTCTCCGGATGCAGTAGTCTGAATGTTGTAATATACGTCACTTACGCCGGCACCGGTATCTCCACTGGTTCCTCTGATTGTAATAATACCGTTTGTATCTGTCCCTGAGGCAGGCTGATTTATTACTACTGTCGCCGGGGTTGTATCTATGGTTATATAGCGGTCGTAGACCTGTTCTTTTCCATACTCATCGATAAGTCTGATCTGATAAGTCAGCAGCCCATCATTTGTATGCCCTGCTTCATCTATGTCAAAAGTGTAATCCCATACAGAACTTGCACCAGGGGTGAACGTATCTGCAGGCAGCCAAATGGTTCCTCCATCAAAACTTATATCAACATCAGTTACACCATTGGCATCACTGGCAGTACCACTTATCAGGAGATCTGTATTAGTTGAACCGCCGTTTGATGTATCAAATGTTGTAACCGGATTCGCAGTATCAACGGCAAATTTCACCAGTGAAGATTCATTCCAGTCAAATTCTCCGATGTTGTATACCTCTCCGGCATTGATATCGGCTGCTCTCAGCATCATTTGGTATTTACCATCTGTTACCCCGAATGTGTAGGTCCAGGTGTAGTAAGTTGAATCTGCTCCGGGAGATGCAGAGATGTCTGTCCAGTCTGTTATTAGAGTTGTTCCGTCTTCCTGATATAATCTATATTGAATTGTTGAAGCATCGACTCCGTCATCATCGGTAATCATACCAGCGACCTGCTTTGATGCAGGAATCAGGTTTTGAACAAAGGTTCCGGCTTCAATTATGGAGGAATAACTAATAACCGGTTTGTCCGAATTCTGATTAATTATAATATTTACGTTTTGCCTGGCAGAAACATTATCGGCGGCATCCACAGAAACAACCGAGAAGTAATAGCTTACATTGCTATCTGTATTGTTTACTGTAGTTGTATCCAGGGGTAAGCTCCACGAGTAAGTGGAACCGAGAGGAAGGTATAGGGGATCTCCGGCCGGATCACCGCCCGCAGGATCGGCGTTGGCGGTGAGACCCCTGGCAACATACACCTGGGAAACCTGAATATTATCTGAGGAGGTTCCCGTATAGGTGATGGAACCGTTTACCGTAGAACCATTTGCCGGCAGGATTATGGCCGCGCCTGGATTTGTAGCATCTACTGTAAACTGACCGTTTTCCACACCTGTCGCACCGTAATTATCAACTGCCCTGATTAGATAACTGTAGGTCCCATCATCTGCCCCTCCAGAATCTACTGCGAGAGTATAATCCCATGGTGCAGCAGAAGCATCTATAGTCGGTGTAAAATTGTCCGGGGGTTCCCAGCTCAATCCATTGTCTGTACTGATAAACATATTCTGGACACCATTGGCATCTGTTGCATTTCCGGAAATAGTTACATCACTGTTGTGGTAACTGTAATTGGCAGGTCCTGTAATTGTTATGGAAGGGGGGCCGATATTGAGAATAAAAGGTACTCCCAAAGGCTCAGCAACGGGATCTGTGTTATCTGCAATATTCCAGTTGAAATTTGTGTTATATACGCCATCATCAGATCCATCGGCAACAGTGCCGTTGGATTGATTGTCACGGACACGGACCTTCACATAATGAGTGCCCTCACTGAGATTTTCACCAGTTGCAGATATATCATGCTTCCACACTACAACCTTGCCATCAGCAGGAGGATCGGACACCAGTCCCCATCCTCCTCCATCGAAATTTATTTCTATTGTTGAACTATCAACAAGATCATCATCTTCAATAATTCCTGTCAGATTTGTCGCTCCGACCAGGACATTATTGGTTGCGACGGTTTCAGTTTTATCAATATCGTTGAATGAAATTATAGGTCTGTCAGACTCCTGATTTATGGTGAAGGGGAGGGTGTAAGTCCCGACAGGGGAAGCGTTTCCTGCACCATCCACTACTACAGCGTAGATGGTTTTCGGGGTGATTGTACTGTCTGGTACAAGAATTAGGCTGTCGAGCTGAGTCTGCCAGGAATAGGCCCCGGTTACCGGGTAGGTTACCCAGGTATCGTAGGCTCCGCCGGGTGCAGCGCCGTCTGTGATGTCAATGTATACTGCAGTGACAGTACGGTTGTCATCAGCATTTCCCCGTATCTGGATCCCATTGCCGTTGACCACCGTGCCAACCCCGGGATTTGTAAATGATAACGTCGGGGGTTCCGCATCAACAATCACCTGAAGGTCTTTTGTGGTTGTCGCGCCCCCAGTATCAGTAGCTACAACCTGGTAGGCATGATCACCATCGTTGTTCCAGGGATCCGACGTTTCGACAGTGTAGACAAACGATACTTCTTCGGGAGTATCGTTGTCCACGGGAAGTACGATATAAACAGTGGTAGGATCGTTGGTGTCATTCAGGTCGTCAGCCCACAGAATAGTTTCGTCAACACCGTCGAAGACGATTTTCAACTCCTTAATTCCCGTGTCGTCAGCAATGGTTCCAAGAATGTCAAAGGTGGTGTTGAATATCGCATTGTTCGCTGGTGCACTGATGGTTATAGATGGAGGTCCTACATCGATCAGGAACTTTGTTGAAATCCAGTTGTCTGCGAAAATTCCATTTTCATCTTTCGCTCGCATTTCCAGGGTATAGGATGCTGCAGGGAGACCTGTAATGTGATGATCCCAAAAAACAGTTTGACTGTCAGCCGCAGGTGGATCACTGATATTGTTCCATCCATCACCGGAATCTCCCAGACCCACAGGAACGAGCCGGGTATCTCCCGCATCGTTCCAGATCTGATACTGAATTGAGGTGCTGTCCACGGCATCATCGTCTGAAACGGTTCCATTAATCCATGGATCGAGGCCAAGAGCGTTGTTTGTTGCAGTTGACTCACCCAGGATCAGACCGCCGGACAGAGTGAAGTTCGGATTATCTGAAGATTGGTCAATCTTGAAGTATTTCATAATAGAATATGCGGCAGGTGCGGTGGGATCACTCGAGTTTCCAGCCGTGTCATCCACCAGAACTGTTATGGTGTACCAATGGTTGTCTGTAAAGTCGGTTGTATCGATGTCTGCCTGCCAATTGTATGTACCGGTAACAGGTATCGTGAAGTCTCCCAGGAGCGGCAGGATTGTGCTTGGTAAATCAGCAGGTTTTGTTGCTCCCTGATCGGTGATTGCTATCAGTACCTGGTTGAGATACCCAGTATCCAGGTCTTTTTCATTGTCCCATGCCTCTCCCCTGAACACATAAATGTCGTTTATGATTTCATCGTCAGGTGGGAGGTCTATAGATGCACCCGGAAGTGCGGAATCTGCAACAATCTGAAGGGTCGCGATCCCAAAATCGGGGGCGGCACCCGCCTGGACATGGAGTTTAACTGGTCCGTCTTCGGGAATAGACCCTGGAAGTCCGATCCCGAAAGTTTCGGTCAGACCGTCGTCCTGGGTTGTTCCTTCGACCATGTCTGTATACCAAAGTTCCGGGTTCCCCCCATCCTGGGTGAGCTCGATTTCGTAGGTCCCGTCGTCATCCCAGTCCAAATACACTGAACCTGAACTCATGCCGGTCACTTTAGCTTCCACACGAATATTCTGTCCTATTCCGAGGTAATCACCCTGGTCTGCACCGAGACCAGAACCACCCGGAGTTGTAGATCCTGATATCTGGACCGATGGTGTAGAGGCGGAAATGGTGAAACCGACAGGTTCGGAAATTGTTTCGTTTGCATTGTAATCTGAGGCTTTCAGGCGCACCCAGTAGGTTCCAACTCCAAGACCCGGTGACGGTTCGTAGGACCATTGGTTACCGCTAACAGTCGGCGAGAACCAGCCGTTATTCGGGTCAGCGTCGTTATCGCCGTCGGGGTAGGTTGCCAGATCGTTTTGGGTTCCATCTAGCCAAAATGCGATTTTTACTGTGGTTTCATCAATACCTGATGGATCATCATCGCTTACAAAACCGTTGAAACGCTGTGGGCTGCCCAGCACATTGGAAATTTCCGTGCCCAGGGGGTCAGGATTGATGAACTCAATGTCGGGAAGGTCTGAATCCTGGTCTATTGTAATGATCATCTGTTCGCCGGCCGTAGTATTATGGCGAATATTTAGTAGTTGTGCTGCCGGGAGGCTTCCACCTAAAACAGCAGCTTCGAATTCAGTAGCATTGATTTCCTCTATATTCGGCAGATCCGCTGGGTCTGAGGCCAGTGAGAGGATGTCGAAGAAATGGTAAAAATAGGTATTTTCATTGTCTGAAAAGTCAGTAGCCTTAACAAAAAAATAATAGTCGGTGTTTGGGTTTCCTGAGGAATCGAAGGTGTAGTACCAACTGGAAGTTCCTGTTGCAAGTTGGTCCACAAATATAGGGGCATCGGTTGAAGCGTCGTACAGGGATATACGTACATCCTTGACCCGGGTGGTGTCCGCAGCTTCGCCTTTAATGGTCACCAGTTTGTTGAGCTCCACGGTAATGTCCTGGTTGGGTATACCCGCTGCCAGGTCATTCGTGAGCAGGTTGTATTGTGAGGGAACAGTTACAATGACCGTCGGCGGATTATTATCCACAGTCAGCAGAACCTTTCTGGAAACAGTCTTATCTGTATCATCTGTTGCAACAACCAGGAATTCGTGATCTCCGTCAGAAAGACCATTTGAATTATAGTTGAAGTTCCAGCTTGAATTAGTAACAACAGCAGAACCTGTTCCAATGACTGAACCTTCATAACTGATGCTTACTGTAACAGATTTAACAATCCCGTCATCATTTATAGATCCAGAAAGATCAAATACATCACCTACCGCATCTCCATTATGATGGCTGGTTATTTCCAACTGAGGTGCATCAAGATCCACTTTTTCACCCAGGCCTGCTGTGAACGGATTGGAGCAGGTCGAAAGGATCAACACAGTTATAAGTAAAGCCAGAGCGGCCATTCCGAAAATCATTATTTTATTCATATCTGTACATCTCCTATAAGGGAAGAAACAATTTCAAAGTCAGAAATTAATTAGGGTAAACCGTATTAATCTATCCCATATCCTGGGAATATCCATATTTTCTTATAAATATCGAAAATTTGTGCAAATTTACCCAGTTCAAATATCGGCATTTTTATGTATAAGCTTTAATAGTTATAGGAATCATTATCATTATAATAAAATATATTGGATAAATCTATAAAATTCGTGAATAAAGACCGTGTAGAGGCATGACGTGCTATGGAGACGTAGCGTGCTATATAGCATGCTACGTCTCTACTACAGTTTTAAATCATACAGTGCTGTAACAAGTAATGTTCTCAAACATCCCCTTATCTCTGAATACCTTTGCAACTTTTATCGATAGTTCTTTTTTGATGTTTTCAGAGATAGAAATTTCTCCAGGAAGAGTTCCTGATTTTTCAAGGTGTGCTGCATAGTTTATTACATCCGAAACAATGTGTCCTGTATCAGAAGCAAATTTTATCTTTCCTGTATCAAGTGCCAGTCGCAGGGATATGTTGTCCTTTATAGGAAGATCCGGTCGTATGTTAAATACAGAAAGAGCAGCTCTTATATCCAGTGCACAGAGTGCTGCTCTGGTGGTGTGTTCCTTAAAGGTAAATGCAATAAGACCACCATCCCCTGCGAAATTCCAAATACGTCCTTCGTAATCAAGTACTTTCTGTTCAACAAAACTTCGTAGACTAAAATATACCTTCTCCATAGTTCTGGTACCATATTTTTTTACAAGCTTTGAGTTACCCACAATATCCAGACTCATTACTGTTATATTGTATGTTTTTCCATCTTTCAGTGTTCCCCAGTTTATCATTTCAAGAGCATCTTTTTTTGAGTGATGCAGTTTTCTTTTTTTAAAGTCGTAATATATACTGCTTTTAGCCAGCTTATTCAGATAAGCCTCAAGGCCTTCTATGCTTATGGATTTGCCATTAAGAGAGCTGTCATCCATCTCGATAATCAGTTTAATTAATTGGAAGGTTTTTTTACTGTCATTAAGAAACTGTACCAGGGCATTTGCACATTTTCTGGGAGACATAGTAATATGGTTTTTAACTCCGGCTGCTTTATGACCATTATAATGTTTATAAATTATTTTACCTAACTCTTCAATTTCGTCTGGTTTGAAATTATTAGCCAGGATTTCTGTTGTCTCATTTAATAATGAAAGATCAATCAAAGCGCCCTCCTTTAGGAGGTTTGAGTATAACAGTAGTATTGGAGAAAATCAATATATTTGAGGATAATGTAGGGATGGATTTTAAACCCATACCTACATTCAACCACCCCGCAGGAGGTTTATGACGGATATTTCGGCATTTTCAGGGATATAAAATTCTTCCCATGCATCCCTTCTTATAACATCGTTGTTCACAGTTATAAGAACGGATGGTTTTTGCAGTTTATATCCCATAATTCTGAACAGTTTATATACATTCATACCCTGTGACCAATTATAAGGTTTGTCATTAACATTTATCACTTCCATTCCCCCAATAGAATTTCCAGAGCTGCATTTGCCTGCATATTTGCGACAATACCGACACGTGGTGCCATAAGAGGAACACCGGGAGCAACTTCAGAAATATCATCACCCATAATTCTTAGCCTTCCCATTTTAGATTCCGTGATAATAGAGTTTTTACCGTATCCTGCCATCCCGGAACCTGCAATTACAGGTATAGTTTCAGATTCCGTAAGAATAGCCTCTATAATCATCTCTTTTGTTGATGCATCGTCGACAGCTTCTATCACAAGGGAGACCTTTTCGAAAAGTTTCATACAATTTTCTGCTGTTATTGTGGCCCTTTTAAGCTCAAGTAAAATGAAAGGATTTATCCTTTTGATGATATCGGCAATCGCTTCTGTTTTATACATACCAACATGTTCAAGAAAATATGCCTGACGGTTAAGATTTGAAAGTTCAACCTTGTCGAAATCTATTAGTACCAGTTTACCTATGCCGGCTCTTGCCAGGGAAACTGCAGCATTGGAACCAAGCCCTCCAAGACCGGCAATACCTACTGTCATCTCTTTTAATTTGACAGCGACTTCCGGTGTATGAAGAATATTATGAGTTTCTGAAATTTCAGCGATCGTAAAAGAACTTGAATTCACCATAATACTGCTTTAGAGTAAACCAGCTTCCTTTAAGCCATCAACAACACTCTTTTTAACAGCTTCTTCTGTAAAGACTGGTAAATTACCTTCCGCCTTGACTACAGGAATCCCTTTTTCTGAAAGAAACCGGATAGTGGGCATGGTTTTGTCTCCGAATTCCTGGAGTCTGGTATGAAGTTTTTCTTCTGTATCATCTGAGCGGAGTATTACTTCTGTACCACATTTTGTGCAGAACTTATCATCTTTTGGGGGTTTGAACTCAAGATGGAATACTGCACCACAGGAAGGACATATCCGGCGTCCCATGGTCCGGGTTATAATTGCATCGTCTTCAT
>CBDVAD010000038.1:0-14735 GCA_965371875.1 uncultured bacterium | reverse complement strand
CTGGGGTTAAATAATGAACCATCAGTAATTGATAATTATTTTACAAATGAATATCCGGTCATCCACTTCGAAGGCAGTTATTCCGGATACTATACACCAGAGCGGGACAAGGTTCTTTCATTGCTTACTTTTCTTACTGAGCTTGCTCTTAGAGGAGGAGGTCTTATTCCCTCTAATACTGAGTGGGACAGTCACTATCTTTATATGAAGCTAATGGGTCATAAGATTTTTATAAATGAAACAAATTATGTTCTGTTTTTACTGGTTCTCGTTTCTCTTATTATTATCTATCCAACCATAGCCCATAAAAGATTCCGGAAATACAGAAAAACTGTTATCCATCATTTCTGGAATATACCTGTCATATTCTTCGTTATGTTTCTTCTACTTTGGACAGGTACCATAGTCAACCACATTATCCTTAAAATACAATCCTTTCCAACCCTATGGGAAATAGTACCATTTCATTTTCTTACATTAAAACTATCCATGGCTGTATTGATTTTTCTTTTAACCTTGCGTCTATTTAAAGGAATACACTTTTCAAGAAGAGGAACATTCTACAGTGCTGCGGCAATGTTATTCATAATAATCGATCTGCTTATTCTTATTTCTGTAGATATTGCCTTTTCCTACTACCTTTTACCTGTACTGATTTTTATCTTTGCATTCACAATTTTTAGAAACCGTTGGATAAAACTCATATTTCTTATGCTGACTGTAATTGTACTTATGGCAGGAACTATTATTATTTTTCTCCTGGACGCTAAAAGAGTGATTAATTTAATGCTTCTGTCTCCCATTATAGGAAACCTGATAATTACAGCTAATCTTCTACCTGTTACACTTTTAATATTCAGACTTCAGTTTTTATTTCATCAAAAAAATAAAAAGATAACCAGAATAATAACAATAGGCGGTGATCTTCTATTAACTGTAATCAGTATAGGACTTTTTATCTATCTGACCACATTTAATCCATACGACAAAGAAAGATTACAGCCCGTCAGAATATCAGAGAATATTTCCATAGACAGTGGAAAGAGAGAAATATCAGTTATTAGTCCTTCATCCCTTGGAGAATTCAGCTATAGTACGTCTTTATTAACAACTACTCTGGATATATCTGAAACGAGTTATACTATAATTGCCGATGCTCCTGAAGATCATCCTAAAATAAGCATAACAGATACAGGCTTCCTGAACAGGAGGCAATACATCATTACAATCAACTCTTTGTTGGTACCAAATAAAATATCAGCTGTTTTGGAAGGAAAAAATGATATACTCCTGTTTGATTCCAATTTTCAGGTAAAAAATAGAGATAATAAAACTACAGAGTTCCTTATTGGGGCCAATCCTAAAATTCCATTGAATCTTTCATTCACTTTACCAGGTGAGTTTACCGGTGAAATGTCTATTAAACTGGAATTCACAGATTATCCATCGATGTTCAGGCTGGAATCGGAACATTTTGATAGTAAACACAGTGTAATATTTGAAAAAAAAATAAGTATAGGAAACTCAGATGGATAACAACTATTTTGATTATAAGAAAATTGATTTATTTGCTACCTGGGTAATTATTTATAAAAAAACAAAATAAGAATTGCTTGATTGACAGTATGATACTCATCAATTAGGATGATTATTATGAAAAAGAATAATTTAATCGGTATTCTCATGCTTATACTTGCACTATCCTTCAGTGCATCCCTGGCAGCAAAAGTTGTTGACACCTCACTTGGACGTGATTTTACAAAGATTTTTCCAAAATTATCCAATAATTACATTGATCTTAATGGAAATGGTGAACTGGACAGACTTGATGATATGGATGAGAAAATACCTGATTCAAGAGTAAAAGATGGAATTATTCAGGTTCAGGAAATCCTTGATTTTGTAAAAAACAACTTCAGGTTTATCTCCATGGATAAGCTCAAATCAATTAAATCAACCCTTGCAAATGCATCCGGTGATATTCCGGAACTGATATCCCTAAACTACTCGAGTCTTATTGATGAAATAATTTCAGAAAAAGAAAGACTCGGTGCAAATGATCTTTATCTTACTCCATCTGCTATGAAAGCCGCAAAAGAGAAAATGGCAGGCTATATAGCAACTATGTTAAATGCATACAGAAAAGAGGAAAGACAGTATGAGAATGCTTTTGCAGAAGCGAACCGTGAACTCTTCCGAATGATAGAAGCGGGATACCCTCTGCCGGATTTAAACCCGGATGATAAGGAACTATTAACAAATCTGACTATCCATACAATTATTAAAGAAAAAGAGAGTAATCAGGAAAAAGTACTTGCAGCCATTCGTACTTTAGGACGTTTAAAAGCAAAAGAATCCATTCCTTATTTACAGGAACTTCTACCGTCTCCAGACTATAATCTTGAAACTGCTATAGCCCTTGGAAATATTGGGAGCTCTGATGCAAGACAGATCCTTATGGACACTTTACGCCATGAGGAACCTGGAAAACTTAAAAATGCACTTATAATGGCACTGGGCAAAACAGGAGGAGACGAGAGTGTCCAGTTAATTCTTTCACTCCTGAATACAGGGGATGAAGAGATTGAACTGGAAACGGAGAAAACAATAGTCTCAGCTCTGGCAAGCCTGAGCAGTTCCGGCATAAAAGACAGAAAAGTATACTCAATTCTTACAGAATATCTCAAGAATCAGGATCCTGAAATAAGAATACTCGCAATCAGTGGTATTGCAGCATACAAAACTGCTGCTGCTACTGCCCTCCTTCTACCTATCCTAAAAACAGAAAAATCTGAAGAGGTTCAGATAGAGTTGGTAAAATCATTAAGTGAAGATAAAAACCCTACTACTGTTGTTTCTTTTTCAAACCTGCTAAAGGAACAAGGCACTTCGGATGAGTTTAAAACAGTACTGATTGATGCAATAGGTGTGAACAGTAACGGTTCAAAAGCTGTTGCAGCTATAGTTAATTTTCTTGGGGACAGCAATCAGGAAGTTAGATTATCAGCTTCTGAATCTTTAGAAAAATTGTACAAACAAAATGCCGTGGCTATAATTGGTGGAATTGGCAGAAGTATAAATCTGAGTAATGATAAACTTTTTCTTACAGAATCTTCATCCCTTCTGTCCAGACTTGCAGACCCTGGATCAATAGTCACAGTATTAAACCTTCTGGGTTCCCCGTATCCTGAAGTAAAGAAGAATGCAACATGGACTCTCTACAGAATGAGTCCTCCTAATAATGTTAAAGTTGTTGGTGAACTGCAGAAGCTGGTTACAAGTGAAACGGAATCAATAGAGGTAAGGATAAATGCCGTAAGGGCACTTGGATCCATGGGATATGATTCTGCCAGACTGGAAGTCTGGAAAACTCTCCTTACTACATTAAAGTTAAAAGATGCAAAATACAGAATGCTGAAGTTATACGGCATATCGGCTCTGGGATCCATGGGGACAGTAAATTCTGAGATTACAAGTAACCTTACTGCAGTAGTTGCAAGAGAGAGTGATGAGACTTTAAAACTTGCAGCTGTTAATTCTTTAAGATCTCTCTCCCCCTCAGATCCTGATATTGAGAAAACTCTAATCAGCAGTTTTAAAAGAAGCACTAACGATTTGTTTAAGATTACAGTAATAGAAGCCCTTGGTGATATGGGATCACTGGAAACTTCAAATCTTGCAGCCAATCTGCTTTTAAAGGAAAAACCAGGTGCAATAAAGGAGAGAGCCGTCTATGTGCTGTCCCATTTGGGAGATGATAAATCTCTCTCTGCATTGCTGGACGTAACAAATGATAGTGAGATTATAGAGTATCTGATGGGAGCTCTGGAAGATGCGGACAGAGAGACCCTGAGTTCACTAATAAAAAGACGTCTTAAAACTGAAACTGATACGGACAGAATGGCTGTTCTGGAGGAACTACGCAGTCGTTTTGAAGCCTATTAGGGAGAAGTTAATATTTCATGTGGATATGGATGCATTTTATGCATCTGTCGAACAGGCGGACTACCCGGAATACAAAGGAAAACCGGTAATTATAGGTGCAAGCCCCGGCCATAGGGGTGTAGTTGCAGCATGTTCCTATGAGGCAAGAAAATTTGGAGTACACTCCGCAATGCCTGTTTCCCATGCCTACTCCAGGTGCAGGAATGGTATCTATCTACCTGTAAGGATGAAACGTTATCAGGAAGTAAGCAGGCAGATAATGTCTGCTTTTGACAATTTCACACCTGAAGTATTACAAATATCCATTGATGAAGCCTTCCTGAATATGACAGGTACAGAAAAATTATTCGGGACCCCAGTGGAAACTGCATATAAAATTAAAGCAAAAATAAAAGAAGAAACTAATCTTAATATTTCAATAGGCATTGCTCACAATAAGTTCCTGGCAAAATTAGCTTCTGACTATGATAAACCGGATGGACTGTATGAAGTACAGAAAGGAAGGGAGATTGAGTTTCTCGATTCCATAAAACTCGGTAATCTTTGGGGCCTGGGAAAAAAAACTTTAGCAAGGCTGGAAGATATAAATATTACAACAGTAAAAGAACTCAGATCCATGGATATGTCTATTCTAAAGAAGCTTCTGGGTAATTCGTCAGGGGAATTCCTATACAAAATAGCAAGAGGAATCGATCCAGGTATTTACACTGGTGAAATTAAAAACCGCTCAGTAAGTAATGAAGTTACATTTGAAGAGGATACCAAAGATACAGAAGTGGTAAAATTAACCTTATTGGAATTATCACACAAGGTAATGTTCAGAGTATTGGAAAACGATGAGAGAGGTCGAACGGTTCAACTCAAATTAAGATATTCTGATTTTACAACAATAACTGCCAGAGAAACTCTTAGGGCACCAATTAATTCTGCAGAAGAGTTGTTTACTATCGCAGACAGACTTCTAAAAAAGAAATGGAAAATTTCTGAAGCAATCAGACTTATAGGGTTGGGACTTAGTTCAATTGAAGATATAAAAACACCAAACCAGATTGAACTGTTTACAGATAGTTATGAACAAATAAAAAAAGTCGAGCAAACCGTACTTCAGATAAGAAAGAAGGGTAATAAACTAACAAAAGCCAGTTTGTTACACAGGAACAGCCGCAGGAGTGAATGACAATGTCGTAGAGACGCCCAAATTGGGCGTCTGTACGATAACGGTATTCATGGAAATGATTCTATTCCCACTCAGCCAGAAGTTCTTCTGCTTCCTCTATATCATCATAATCACCAGGCTTTTTATCGGACAGTTTGTTTAGTTCAGCCAAAAGCCAGTTTAAAATTATAACAGCTTCTTCACGATCAGACATGTTCTTAATACCACTGGCGCTGTATGCCGTTGCTTTTGTAAGATCAACAAAACCATCATAGTACCAGTTTTTCTCCATTACAGAACTTTTCGACTCAAATTTTGCTCTTTCTTTCTTTTGTTCACTGGAACGTTTTCCCTCTTTCCATTTACGATTCCATAGATGTTTGGCTAATTCCAGATAGTAAGAATAGTCATATGGTCTGTCAGGTTCATCCTGATTATCAATTGCTTTTCGTGCCATAGATACTGCATATTGTTTGTTACCAAATGATATGAGTCCTGGTACAGAATCGTAGAGCATTCCAAGAACATGATATGAGTCACCATGGTTGGGATTACTGTTTACAGCTCTCTCAAGATCGTCTCTCATATCTCCTGCTTTAAAAAGAGAATCAAGTATACCCTTGGTTTGCCCCCATCTTCCAATATTGGCAGCACGCCAATAATATGCATTATAGTTGTTTGAATTATATGATAAAGATTCTGTTGCATAATCCCAGGCTATCCGGAATTCCTCAAGAAGCTCATTTTTTGTTGCTCCGTCACGTTCAAGCTGATCTGTAATTGCAAGAGCAGCTCTGGACATTCTCCAAAGAATCTCAGATTTATCATTGTTGCTATCTGCAGAAGCCAGTTCACCTTTCAATAGTTTGAACTCTGCCTCATAACCGGCATCTTCATGCAGTTTATCAGCCTCTGCCATCTTTGCATTACCTGCAAACAGGGTTACTGCAAGAGTAAAAACCAGCAGGATTAGTAAAATTTTCTTCATTATTGTCTCCTTGTATTTCCCTAGAGACGCACGGCCGTGCATCTTTACAGAAACATGACACGGCGTCTAACAATTAATAATGACCAGTTTCCCTTTTATGTTTTGTATTTAATGCCGTGGGGGCGCCCGGCGGGTCGCCCCTACGGTTGTAAACAATAAATTTCAACCCGGTGATCCAGAAAATCTGTAAATGCAAGGAAAGATCCGTCAGGAGATACTGCCAGACCTGTAGGTTGGTTCCCGCCCCATGTCCAGTCTGTAACTCGTTTAGACCGGATATCATATACAAAGATTTTACCAAAATCAGGGCCTTTTTCAAGATAGCCATTTGAACTGTTATGCCCCCGGGAGGAAATAAAGAGTTTTTTTCCATCAGATCCGAGTTTTATTGTATTTATATTACTGCCCACATAAAATGATCTTTCAACAGCATCTGTTTTAAGATTAAGCACAGATACTGTTCCATGATACATATCAGAAACATACAGTTTTTTATCTTCTTCAGATATAACCATATGACGAAGAGCTCCATCCCCAAGATCAATATTTTTTACAACTATATTCTTCCCAATATCAATTTTATTAATATCCCCGGATGTAAAATTAGAAACATAAAGAAACTTTTGCTCCGGTGAAAGAGCCAGACCTCTGGGGATTCCGTTGACAGAGATGGTTTCTTTTATTACATAACTTGCAGTATCAATTATAGATATGTCCTTACTTATCCAGTTGGAAACATATGCTGTATCTTCATTACTATTGAGGGTTATAACCTTAGGCCATGATCCGCCGCAATCGAAACTACGTTCATATTTCCAGTTGAAAGTATCAAAAACATGAATTTGACCTGTTGTCATTTGGCTGACCCAGAGTTCGTTTCGGGTCTCAAAAAAGACTGTCTCTACAAAACCTTTTTTTTCACTCCATTCATCAGGCGGCTTGAGTCGTTTGTACAGCTGCATGTCCCCCATAGAATAGATTTCTACACCTGATCCATTCAAAAGAGCTACTGCCATATATTCACCATTTGGAGAAAACTCGACGCTCTTTGGCTGACTTCCAGTATTAAACAGATCAACATATTCCAAAACTGTTTCCATACGTTCCATTTTCAACTCGTGCAGTTCTCTACCTGAAATTTGCTTATCTGCAGCTATAGGCGAAATCATTGCCGGAATAAACAAATACTTGTCCCTATACCCCCTGGAACGAAGAAAAACAAACTCTGTTCCTATTGGAATAGAATACTCTTTTATATTATTGGAAGTTGAGTAAGGGTAGAAAAGTTGATTATCTATATACAGATCATATTTCTGAGGAAAAACCCTGAGAGCAATTTTCCATTCATTTAATTCAGACCCGAAAATGCTTAAAAGAAAATTGGCAGAGAGCAGCAGAGCAAGGAAGTAAATTTTCATACTGTATCAAATTTTTCAGGGGATTCTTCATTAAGAAAAATATTTCTATATCTGCCTGAAGAAAGACATCTACCTGATCCTGGAAAAAGTACTTCACTGAAGTAAAACAGAACATCCTCCATATCCCGACTTTTAGCAGATAGGGTATAACGATAATAGCAATCGTACCGGGAAAGAATCTCTTTCCATTTTAGATCAAACTCAAGTTCAGGATCTGTCAACTTTCTTATTGTCGACCTGAGTCCTCCGAACCACACCCTTTCGATATACATCAAATTTAAACGTTTGCTGTCATCCATGTAGTAGAGTTCAAAAATACCGGATTCTGCAGGAACAGATGCATTTATTGCATATTTCTCAGCCTTCTTAAGTTCTGACCAAAGAACTGTAAAATAAGCATCTTCATCTTTTACTCTTTTTATTATACTAGTTTTCATTGCATCCAGTTTCTATTTTTATTAACCGAGTGTAACCTTACATCAGAAAAAGAGCAAGTAAAAAGGGAGACGGGAGGACGGGAGACAGGAGACCGAAGGATGGAGGAGAAATAGTGAGGATGGAGACGGGGAACCGGAGACAGGGGGAAAGAAAAATCCGTTCATACTCTATGTGGTATCCTATCTTCCTGTCTCCATTCTCCCGTCTCCTTTCTCCCTGCTACCCTTCCAATTCAGCAGAGAAATGACTATCATGTTTTCATGTCTATAAATATCGTCTTAATTGAACCTGAAATTCCTCAAAATACAGGAAATATTGCAAGAACCTGTGCTGCTATTGGAGCGGATCTTCATCTTATACGACCCCTGGGATTCTCCGTAGATGATAAATACCTTAAAAGAGCAGGACTGGACTACTGGGACCTGCTAACCGTCAGTTACTATGACAGCATTAAGGATTTCCTAATGACTACCGGGAAAGCTCAGGTAGTTTATGTCACTACAAAAGCAGATATAGTATATTCTGACTTTAAATATGAAAAAGGCTGTTATCTCGTTTTTGGAAAAGAAACTAAAGGATTGCCTGAAGAATTACTCTCTGTAAATCATAAAACAAGTGTAAGGATTCCAATGACAAGTGAAGCCCGTTCCCTTAACCTTTCAAATTCGGCAGCAATAATTGCCTATGAAGCCCACCGGCAACTGGGTTTTCCAGGGTTACAGAAAGAAGGACACCTTCATCGGATGAAATGGGCCACGTAGAGACGTTGCATGCAACGTCTGTACACATTATGATATGATATGTCTATCAGACAAAGGGGTATAATTAATGAAAATAGGAATAATTGGTATTGGAAATATGGGTGCTGCTATTGCCAGGGGAATGAAAAAATGTTTCCCTGAAATAGTAATTGCCATAATGGATGCTGACAGTGGGAAAGCAAAAGATGTATCAGAATCTATTTCCGGAAAACACTTCAAAAAGGATGATTATAAAGCGTTTTGTGACTATTCTGAAATTATTATTATTGCTGTAAAACCCCAGCACCTGGATGAACTGCTGTCCGACCTTTCAGAGTTTACTAAAAACAAAAAGATTATCTCCATTGCAGCTGGTAAAACCATAGCATATTTTGAAGGGAAAACAGGTTCAGATAATATAATAAGATTTATGCCCAATATAGCAGCAACTGTAAGCGAATCCATAGTGGCTGTTTCTCCCGGACAGAAAGCATCTGATGATTTTATTAAGGAAGCTCTGGAAATAGCTGAATCTATTGGTAAAGCTACTGTACTTTCAGAATCCCAGATGTCTGCCTTTACAGGCCTTTCGGGATGCGGAATAGCCTATGCTTTTTCTTTCATCCACGCTCTCGCCCTTGGAGGAACTGAACAGGGGATATCCTACGATAAGTCCCTTGAAATAGCCATACAGACAGTAGAAGGTGCGACTGCACTTCTGAAAAAAAGTAAAGAAAACCCCATAACTCTCCTTACAAAAGTAATTTCTGCAGGAGGAGCCACAATTGTCGGTGTAAAAGCTCTGGAAGAGGGCAAATTTACAGCTACTGTTATGGACGCTGTTAAAAAATCGAGGGATAGGGCTGATGAGTTGGAAGGTTAGAGCAGTCTGATTTTTTTTCTTCTTTTATTTTACTCTATTTTATTGTATCATATCCAAAAATAATTAAACGTCACTAAATTATTCATAGGATCAAACTATGATCAGAGTACAAAGGCTACTATTATTTCTCCTCATTTTTCTAACAGCTGTTTCAGTGTTTGCAACCGATTTGAAAGAACCCATAACCATCGTATACAACAGGGGCATAGCTCCCATTAAGTTCACAGATAGTAATAATAACCCTTCCGGTATTCTCAACGACTACTGGAAGCTGCTGGATGAAAAAGCTGAACTTAATTTTAACTTCATTGAAGTCGACACCTTCGGTGAATCTCTTGAGATGGTAAAAGATGGCAGGGCGGACATACATGCCGGTATCTTTTACACAGAAGAGCGTGCTGAATTCCTTGATTACTCAAAACCCATACTCAATTTGAAATACTACATCTACTCAAGTCCCGACCTCGTCCCCCCGGACAGCCTTGGGAATGCAAAAGGACTGATTCTGGGGACAGTACAGGGAGGATATACTGAAAATGAAATCAAAAAAGTCATTCCTGTAGACAGACTTATAGTGTATGAAGATTTTAAGTCGATGTTTAAAGCCGCCCTTGATGGTGATATCAAGGTGTTTGTCTCTTCCGATATCCATCTTAACTACTATCTGTCAGTAAACAACAGAGACAATCCTTTTAGACACGGAAAAAACTTTCTCTATGAACAGACATATTACGGGGCAGCCGTAAAAGGAAAAGATACCCTTATTAATAAAATCAGAACCAGTCAGGAGCTATTAACTGATAATGAACTAAGGAATCTTAAAGATAAATGGCTCAACTTTAAAGCTGATGATGCTTTCGCACCAGTGCTTGATATCTTTACAGAGGAAGAGGTCGCCTGGATGAAGGAGCACCCGGTAATCACTCTGGGATCCGATTACAGATGGCCGCCTTTCGACTTCGCTGATTCAGACGGAGAACATTCAGGATTATCCTCAGATATTGTCAAACTGATTGAACAGAAAACCGGTTTAAAGATAGATGTCGAGAGCGGGATCTGGTCAGAAGTAATGGAAAATATGAGAAATGGTGAACTGGACGGACTTGCCTGCGCTGTGGCTACAGATGAGCGAAAGGAGTACCTCTCCTTCAGTCCTCCATATTTCAGCACACCGACGGCCATTATTATCCGGGAAGGGACCCCCAATATTGAGGAAATCAAAAATCTTTTCGGTAAAACAGTATCTGTTAATAAGGGTTCATACATGCATGAATGGCTGGAGAATGGATATCCTGAAATAAATCTGCATCTGACAAAATCGAATGATGAGTCGGTACAGGCAGTTTCCTATGGAGATGCGGATGCCTATATCGGGAACCTTGCAGTAGCTAATCATACAATCAGTCAAAGATTATTGACCAACCTAGGGGTTGCTTTCACCCTGAAAGACAAGGATACGAAAATTTCAGTGGCAATTGATAAGAATCAACCTGTTTTACAGAGTATCATCAATAAGACTCTTGAGAGTATGAGCTATCAGGAAAAACTTAAAATTCTTGACAAATGGTATACAGAAGCTACAGAAAAGAAAGTTGTTCTAACTGAAGAGGAGATGTACTGGCTGAGAAGAAATCCTACAATAAGAGTTGCGGGAGATCCTTCCCGGGCTCCAATTTCAAATTTCGATAAACAGGGAGACTATACAGGGATTATCCCTGATATATTCAAGCTGATTGAAGGGAAGGGAGATCTTAATTTTGAGATTATTCCCACAACCTCATGGAGTGATACTCTTGCACTGATGAGGGAAGGCAGACTGGATATTATTGACGCGATACCAGAAAACAGCGAAAGAAGAGAGTTTATGGACTTCTCAGATGTATATTTTAGTATGGATATTGTAATGATAACCAGAGACGATACGGGGTTTATCAGGGGACTCGAAGATATTGGGAATAATACACTTGGAACTGTCAAATACTATATTACTGTATCCTATCTGGAGAACGATTATCCAAATATTGATCCGGTTTTATACTTTAATGCAGAAGATGGCCTGAAAGCTGTTTCAAAGGGACTTCTGGATATTTTCCTTGTAGATATACCGACTTTTGAATATTACGCTCAAAAATCATCCCTTGCCAATCTCAAAATTTCCGGATTCACTCCTTATTCTTTCAATTTAAGTATCGGAGTAAAAAAAGATGTTCCGGAACTTGTCTCCATATTGAATAAAACACTGAGCCTGATTTCCAAAAAAGAAAAGAGTGATATCTATACCAGGTGGGTAGCTATGGAAAAGCCTCTAATAGATTATTCATTGCTCTGGAAAATCATTCTCGGGGCAATTGTACTCTTTGTTTTGATATTCTTCTGGAACAGAAGGCTCGCCCATGAGATAACACTCAGAAAAAAAGCTGAAATAAAAGCCGTTCATGCTTCCCAGGCAAAAAGTGACTTCCTGGCTAATATGAGCCATGAGATAAGAACACCAATGAACTCTGTACTTGGATTTGCAGAACTTCTGGATGCGATGATAGAAGACAGAGAGCAGAAAAGCTATCTTAAGTCAATTCGTTCAAGCGGTTCGGCCCTTCTGGGAATAATCAACGATATTCTGGATCTGTCAAAAATTGAAGCAGGCAAACTAACAGTTAAGCCTGTACCAACAAATATTGAAAGAACTTTCAATGACATGACTGACCTCTTTAAGGACAAACTTCTCCATAAAAAACTAACTTTCCAAATAGACTACGACTCGGCTTTACCTGAATATATAATGATTGACGGATCAAGATTTCGGCAGATCCTTGTAAACCTTATTGGTAATGCAATTAAATTTACAGAGGAAGGTACTATCCAGGTATCAGCCAGTCTGGATAGTTTCGACACAACAAAAACCACAGTAGATTTTTATGTCGCTGTCAGTGATACAGGAGTGGGGATTCCCGAAGATCAGCAGAAAATTATTTTCGATAAATTCCAGCAGCAGGACGGACAGGACATTTCTGAATATGGAGGCACAGGACTCGGTCTGGCCATCTGTGAGCAGCTGTCCAGGATGATGGGCGGGAGTATAACCGTCAGAAGTAAGGAAGGAGAAGGATCTGTTTTCACTGTTTTCTTCAATAACATTCCTGTTACAGAACAGGAAGCAATACCGAACCTTCTTGTAGAGAGCAGCTCTATCATATTTGATGCTGCTGATGTTCTTGTTGTAGACGACATTCCGGATAATAGAATTCTTGTGAAAGATAATTTTAAAAATACTGATCTTGTTTTTCACGAAGCTTCAAATGGTCGGGAAGCCATTGATATTCTATTAAGCAGGAAGATAAACCTGGTCTTTCTTGATCTCCGGATGCCGGTTATGAACGGATATGAGACTATCGATTATATTAAAAAGGATGAAAATCTGAAAGATATTCCCATTGTAGCAATGACGGCTTCCATTATGGGAAAGGACATGGAGAAAGTAAGCCAGTATGGGTTCGATGGTTATCTTCGAAAACCTGTTAACCACAAGGGACTTGTCAAAATCGCAGCCCAGTTTCTTACCTATACAAAGCAGAAAGAGATCGAAAAGGATACTGTTTTTAATTTTACGGAAATACTTTCTGAAAATATTGAGAGATTTATGACCCTTGTTGATTCCCGATTCAAACCGGAGTGGGAAGATATTAAAGACAAGGGAGACTTCCTTCTTATCGGAGCTTTTGCAGCATCTCTAAAAGAAGAAGCCCAAAAATCAGGAATAGACCCAGTTGAAGACTATGCAGATATGCTGATTGATTATACAGATAGTTTTGATATAAGTGCAGTTGACAAACTTATGAATCAATTTCCTGATATAACAGGTAAACTGTACCGAAAAAGAGAGGAAAAAGATAATGGCTAAAATATTTAATATTCTTGTTGTGGATGATGATCTAAAAAATATTCAGGTTGGTATAAACTTCCTCAAAAAAAACAAAAACTATCATCTGCTTTTTGCCACCAGTGGTCAGCAAGCCCTGGAAAGGGTAAAAGAAACGAAATTTGATCTGATTCTTCTCGATATAATAATGCCTGTAATGGACGGCTATGAAGTTTGCAGAAAATTGAAAGAAGATGAACTGACAAAGAATATACCTGTTCTGTTTCTGACTGCAAAACATGGAACAGAAAATACTATCAAGGGATTCGAAGCAGGAGGAGCAGATTATATTACAAAACCATTTAATTCTCATGAATTGACTGCCAGGGTAAAGACCCACATTGAACTTCATTATCACTACCAAAAAGAGATAGAAAGGCTGCAGGATATTTTATTTCATGCACAGCGAGCAGAAACTGTCAGCTTCCTTGCAAACGGGATCGCACATGATTGTAACAATTTTATGTGCTCTATTTCTCCGAATGTTCATTTGATAAAAACTAAAATACAGAAACAGGTACTGGATCTGGAATCATACACTGATTATTTCCAGGGTATAAATTCGGCAGTTGCAAAGACATCTGATCTGCTTGGACAGTTTTCTTATTTTGCAGCAAACAAAGGATCTGAATCTGAAGTAGTCGATATGAATATTGTTGTAGCCGATCTTACTAAAATTTATAAAGGTTCCCTGAAAAACAAAGCTGAACTTGAGATTATTTTCCTGGACCACCCTGCCCTCGCATATGCAAACAAGATCCATATAGAGCAGATACTCCTTAATATTATTATCAATGCTGAACATGCAATTATATCCAGGCTGGAAAAAAATGATAGGAAAGGTCTTATCAAAATGACAATTCTAAAAGCTTCAGGGAAAGAAGATTCCAGCTTAAATGGAGAAAATGATTATCTTAAAATTGATATTGAAGATAATGGTATTGGAATGAGCAGCGAAACAATTGACAAGATATTTGATCCATACTTCACTACCAGAGGAAATGAGGGAGGAACAGGACTGGGCCTTGCTGTTTCATATAGTATTGTCAAATCATATAACGGTTCTATCAGGGTAACATCCAATATCGGTAAAGGCAGTTGTTTCAGTATTTATTTCCCATTCTATGAGAGTGAGTAGTCAATCTAATAAAACATTAACCTTAGCTCTCTCCCATTCTTCATTTACTGCCTGTTCGTACAGCTTTGCTCTTGATTTATCACCAGCCATCTCAAGACCTTTAAGACGGTCTT
>CBDVAD010000037.1:0-14768 GCA_965371875.1 uncultured bacterium | reverse complement strand
GTTTGGATTGATCAGGTTGAATCTGCTGAATAATTTTCTAATTGATGGTTCAGTTTTCTCTGGACCGCTTTCGCCCTGTTTGCCGGGAAGGAGTGTACAGACTGCTGTATCCAATTTATCCAGCAGTATCAAAGGATCAGATTCATTTTTAGTTAATCGTATCCATATGCTTTTATTGTTTGCTTTTCGTAGAAAATCGGCAATGATGGTAGATTTACCCTGACCTGCCTTTGCATGAATAAGAATAAGTTTTCGATTAGAATGTTTTTCCAGTAAATTCGTAAGTTTTTCTCTGTTTAGTACGTTGTGGAGCTTTGGAATTGAAAAATCACTGTATATTAAACTGTTACCTATATTATTTGCCATGAATTAAAGATATGACAGTTTATTTTTATGGTCAATTGCAATTTTCAACAAAAAAATCATAAATCAGCTGAATATTTACCTTATATCAGACATGTGTAAGAACTCTGGTACATAAATACATAATCTATACTTAGTCTATACTTAATAAATACATAATTTAGTAAGATAGCTGAAAATTAGATTTGAAAAATATTATTGGAGGGAATGAATGGATGAAATTATTGTTCAACTTCATGTCATCGATTGGCTTATTATTTTAAGTTATATTGCTTTCATGATCTTCATTGGATTCTATGTTTCAAAGAGACAAAAGAATTTTGATGATTACTTTATGGCGGGAAGAAGCCTGACAGCACCGTTACTGGTTGGTACACTGGTATCTACATTTTACGGCCTGGATACTCTTTTTGGAACTTCAGAGGTAGGTTTCTATGAGGGTATATCGGCATTCTTTGCTTATTCCGTACCTTATACAGTACTGTATGCCGTAATGGCTGTTCTTGCGCCTAAGTTCAAGAAGGCATTCCCAAACGGAACTACTATGCAGGAGATAGCTTTTCAAAAGTATGGAAAACCTGCAGGGATTATGACTTCAATCGCATCATTTCTTTATTCGACTAATACGATGGAGATGATGGGTATCGGGTTTATCCTCCATATGATTGCAGGAATTCCATTTTTCTGGGGTACTCTTATCGGGGCAGCCGTTATCCTTATTTATACATGGACAGGTGGTTTGTGGGCAGTAACATTTACAGACTTTATCCAGTTTATATCAATGATGATTACAGTTGGTATTGCCTTGATTATTGGATGGAATGCAATAGGCGGATTTGAGAATGTTTATGCAGGTCTTGTTGAGTTTACAGGCAGTGCAGAAGATGCAGGGTATTACTTCAGTGTCGGCGCCGGGTATTTAACCCCCTGGACCCTTGTTGCCTACTCTGTTACAGCTTTAGCTGTCCTTGCAGAGCCTGCTTTCTTTCAGAGAATGTTTGCAGCAGCAGGACCTAAAGAAATTAAAAAAGCTTTTACAGTAGGTATTCCAATGTGGCTAGCATTTGACTGGGCCGTAACTTTCCTTGGAATACTTGGTGCAGCAGCAATTGGTCTTGGTATTATTCCTGAAGTTGAAGCAAATGAAGCACTTTTTGCAATAGTTGGGCAGTATCTGCCTGTTGGACTTCTAGGTGTATTCATAGCAGGTGTTTTAGCAGCAGCAATGTCTACTGCAGATTCATACTTTCTTGTAGCCGGTGGTGTTGTTGGATTTGACCTCTATAAAGGTCTTATCAATCCAAATGCTTCTGATAAGAAGGTGGAGATGGTAACAAAGTATGCCATGCTTGTTAGTGCTGCACTCTCAATCTGGCTGGCATTTACATTTGAACGCATTATGGAGGTTTGGGTATTCCAGGCAACCATTATAGTTACGACAGCGTTAATTCCTGTTTACTTTGGTACTTTTTCTAAATTAAAACCAAAGAAAATTGCAGGAACACTGGCAACAGGCTTTGGTCTTATCGCTTCGATTGTCTGGTATATCTGGACAAACTTCTTTGGAGTATGGAGCGACGACTGGGAAGTATATGTAATCAAGATTGGTAACATAGAATTGTGGCAGGAATATGGAATTTTAATCATCACTCCTATAGTATTGATTATATACCTTGTTGCTAATGCTCTTGGTAAAGAAACCGTTGTAGAGAAGGAGGCATAATATGGTATGGGATGTTTTTAACTGGATTTTTGGAATTATGTGTATTGTTGGACCTCTGGCTCTTATCGCCTGGTACTTTAAGGCAGCTAAAGCACAGTTGGAGAAATTGAATAAATCAGAATAATTTATCTGTCTCTCTGTCCTTTATGGGCAGAGAGACATTCATATGCCGACCGTATTAGGACGGCATCAATCGGGTCAGGACGGGCGGAAATTGTTTCCGTTGAATATATCTGTATATCACCTAATTGTTTTAGGCCGTTAGTTACCTCCTGAGGTGGAATCGAAATTAAAATCTATTAATTACTCTTTTTTTGAATTTATTAGTGTATAGAACTAAATTTTAATTATTACTGATGCTGGTCGCAAACAAGTTTGCTGCTCGCATATGCAACCTTATGCTGGTCGCAAACAAGTTTGCTGCTCGCATATGCAACCTTATGCTGGTCGCAAACAAGTTTGCTGCTCGCATATGCAACCTTAGGAGATTGAAATGAAAAAGATTATTATAATTGGGGCAGGTGCCCAGGCTAACGTGATTACAGGCGTACTGTCCAGAGCAGATGATGTTAGCGAAATTGTTTTAACAGATATTAGTTTAGATAGGGCAAAGGGAATTGCTAAAACCAATGGAAGTTCAAAAATTACGGCAGAGCACATAGATGCAACCAATGTTGATGCCATGGCGGAGCGTATAAGAGCAGGTAACTTTGATCTTGTTGTAAATGCAACAATTCCCCAATTTGTAAGACAGGTAATGGAAGCTTCATTTAAGGCTAGTGTAAACTATCTGGATATGGCATCCAATGAAATCTACTGGAGCCCTGACCTTCCTATTGAACAGCTGGACTATGCAGAAAAATGGAAGAACGCCGGACTATTGTGTCTTACAGGAGCCGGTGGAGACCCTGGGTTGTCTAACATAATGGCAAAAGAAGCTGTCGATGAACTGGATACAGTTGATTCCATCAAAATTAAGGACTATGGAGAAGCGGAATGTGATAAACCGGTTGCACTCTGGTCCATGCGAACATATCTTGAAGATATGTTCCTTCCCTCAACTCAGACAGTAGATGGTAAACCAATGGAGTTTCCTATGTTTACAGGGGAAGAGGATTATGATCTTCCGGAACCATTTAATAAAAAAGGAAAATTTTATTATCATGATCATGAGGAAGGGGTAACCATTCCTCTGTACTGTGGAAAATCTGTAAATTACTGTGATTTTAAGATAGGTGAGCCTGGTATTGATATGTGGAAGTTCATGATTCAGGGACTAAATATGATGGATCCTGATAAGCTTGATTTCCCGGAAGGCAGGGTTAGCCCTCAGGAAATGATGTATAGGCTCATTCCTGAAACTCTTAGTCCGGAGGAACAGATAGAACTCTATAAATCAAATCGCCTTGAAAGCAGGCTGATTATTATTTGCGATACAGAAGGCACTAAAAACGGAAAGAAAGTATTAATAAAACAATATACAAAGAGTCCTACAGGTCAGGAGGCTTGTAAATGGATCAAGGGTACTAACGACGTTTCCTGGATGACCAGTATTCCTGCTTCAGTCTTTGCATTGATGATGTTAAGGGATCAGGTTAAACATACAGGCGTAGTTCTTGCAGAATCTTTTAATGCTGAAGAAAGAAAGATATTTCTTCAGGGTATTGGTGAATGGGGAATTACTCTGGTTACAGAAACTAAAGAGATATAGAAATAACAAGGAGTTTTGAGAAATGAAACGAGTAATGGTAATTGGTGTTGGTGCTCAGGGTAGTACCATCGCCAAAAGGCTTAATGAAGAGCCATTAATTGAAGAAATTATCTGTGCGGATTATGATGAAAAAGCAGTTGCAGAGATGGAAAAGACTCTTCCAAAGGCAAAGGGTGTTAAGGTTAATGCAAGAAATAAAGATGAAATAGTTGCTGCAGCAAAGGGAGTAGAGCTTATTGTTAATGGACTGGCTCCTGATTTTAATGTAAATGTTCTTGAAGCTGCACTGGAAGTAGGTGCCTCATATCAGGATATGGCTTCCGGTCCTGTTTCTGATATTGGTTTTGTGGAAGCTGTTGAGAGGGCTTTCAGCTATGATGAAAAGTTTAAAGTGAAAGGATTAACAGCTCTCTTTAATACAGGTTCAGCTCCTGGAATAGCCAATGTTGTTACCCGGGAAGCAGTAGAAGAGCTCGATAGCTGTGATGAAATTGAAATTACTGTTTATGACGGTATCTGGTCCAAAAAATTTATCCCCTTCTGGTGGTCTCCTGAAACAGCTTTCGGTGATATGGCCGCTAAACCTATTCGTTACGAAAATGGTGAGTTTAAAAGATTCAAGCCTTTCAACGATCCCAGAATGGAAGTTTTCCCCTATATGGATGGAACCAGAAGAACTGTTGACCATGAGCATGAAGAGCCTGTAACTATGGGACTTCTCTCAGACAAAGTACTTAAAGGTGTTAAGAAAGTGAACTTTCGTTATGGTGGTCCGGGTCTGGAACTGGCTCAGGATCTTTACAGAATGGGACTCCTTTCTGATGAAGAGATTGATGTTAAGGGAACAAAAATTGTTCCTATGGATATCATCTCTAAACTGACTCCTCCAGCTCCCAAGTATCCCGATGAAATCCAGGCAGTAATCGATGAGGGAATGGTAAGTGAAGAGGGTGCCTTCCGAGTCCGTGCAGATGGTAAGAAAGATGGAAAAGATACGAGGATTGATTGTTTCATCAATGGACCCGGACTTATTGAAGCATTTGAAAAAGCCAATATTACCCATGAGTCTTATATGACAGGTCAGGCAGCATTCCTTTTTACCAAGATGTTTGTAAATAATATTATTGAAACAAAGGGTGCATATCCACCGGAAGTTTTAGAGACAGCAGAGAGATCATACTACCTGGAAGAAGCTGCAAAGCTGGATCTTACTGTAGATAAGAATATTTCCACCAGAATTAAATAAAATACAAAAAAATCCGCAGAACGTTTTGTTCTGCGGAAAAATATGTAAAGACGTAGCATACTACATCTTTACGTTGAATAAAAATCTTTTATTTTTTCAATACTTCCTTAACAGATTCTTCAAAAACACCAAGAACAAATTCAGCGTCTTTGTCGGTGTGACAGGAAGAGATAAACCATGGTTCCCTTGAGTCGTAATCGGGCATAACTCCCTTTTCGATACAGTTATTGATTATTGCATCATAGGTATCATGGTCACCCTGGGCCCAGTGCTTGTATTCACGGCATACCGGTTCATCAGTAAATACGATACCAGGCATCGCATCAGGTCCCTGAATTACATAAGGAAAACCTGCTGAATCAAGAATCTTTTTCCAGCCGGCCTGCAGCTTTTTCCCATGGGTATTAACCTTGTCAAGTTCACCTGCCTCAATAAGATCCAGAACTTTTTCTGCTGCTGCCATAGAGACAACATTGGAACCATATGTTCCTCCATGAGGAATTGCTCCAGGTCCAATTTCGCCCATAATGTGTTTTTGCCCGGCAATTGCAGCAACGGGAAATCCATTTCCCAGACATTTTGCATAGGTTACAAGATCTGCTTTTACATTGAAGTATTCCTGAGCTCCGCCTTTTGCAATTCTAAAACCTGTTTTAACTTCATCCATGATCATTACAATATCGTATTTTGTACATTGTTCTCTGACAAAATCAAGAAAACCATCCTGGGGCATAATTGATGCCTGGTTACCAAGAAGAGGCTCTACTATAATACAGGCAATATCCTGCCATCTTTCTTTCAGCTTTTTCTCAAGAAGTTCTTTGTTGTTAAAGGGAAGGGAATACATTAGATCACCTACAGATCTTGGCATACCTGAGCCCTGAGGAACAAGGAAAGGTGCATTTTTATATCCAACACCCGAGACAGGAGGATAAGTGTTCCAGAGTGAATAATCATGAAAACCATGATATGCACCATCAAATTTTAGAACTTTGTCCCGACCTGTAAATGCTCTGGCAATTCTTATTGCACTCATGGTGGCTTCTGTTCCGGTATTTGTCATTCTTACCAGATCGACTCCGGTCATCTTACGTATTTTTTCTGCTACTCTTATTTCATATTCATTTGTCATGGCAAAAGTAGTACCCATTTTAATTGCTTCAGATACATACTCATTTATTTCATCCCTGGCATGCCCGAGAACTACAGGACCAAACCCCAGTCTGTAGTCGATATAACGCTTATCATCCTGATCCCAAAGGTATGCACCTTTAGCATTTTTAACTATAAGTGTTGAATCATCACCCCAATACCTGAAATTGGATGAAACTCCTTTTGGAATGGACTGTGCAGCCCTGTCAAACATGGCTTTACTTTTAGGTCCGCTTTTCATTTTATCTACCTCATGTAAAAAAAATTATATTCTTTAGTCTTTATACATCAAAGCAATATTACAACTCTGACTAAGTAATGATATCCACCTGTTATATAGGTGGATATTAATAATATTTTATTAAACAAATTACTTAACAGATACTATTTCTGAATACCTGCTTTTTCTGCATAGGCCTTGATCAGTTTTTCCTCTATGTTGAGTGATTTTAGTTTCTCAAGGGTTGGCCGTCCTCTGTCATCCCATCCCCGATAACTGTAATATTCGCTCATAGCATTATCGAAGGCTTCTTTGGTCATTGGGTGGTCTTTTGGAGGACCTTCTTTTAGAATTTCCTTGTAAAATCTATCTGGAAGAGTGTCTTCTCTCCGGTCAAAACCAAGCATTACATTGAACATTCTCTGTAGATTAAATATTCGCTCCCCAACTGCATATACCTTTTCTGCAGGCCATTCCCCTCCTGCAGTAACCTCATAAAGGGTACCAATAGTTTCATCACTAATAGGCCAGAAATCACAAACACCCATGGAAAACTTTACAAACTGACTGTTCTGCATATCAGCAACAAGTTTCCCCTTCCCCTCGAATGTAAATGGATCAAGAGTTCCCCATGCTTCTTCTCCAACAGGGTAGGCAGTCATGTGACACCCTCCTCTTGGTGCACTGACATAGGCCAGACCCATTCCCCATGAACCTCTTGGATCGTAACCGGGCAATTCCATTCCTTTTACATTAATGGCATAATCCAGCCCTCCGTATTTTTCAGCAAGCCATTTGGATCCTTTTGAAGATTCCTCACCAATTCCCCTGCGGAAAGAGATATCCTCCATATATTTATAAGCCTTTTCGGCTTCACCAAAACGTATACCAAAGTCATGGAGCCCCTTTTCAGTTGCTTCCATCATGTATGCAATAGTTCCGCCTGCAGAAATTGTATCTATACCCAGATCATCACAGACAGCATTCATTCTTATAATATCTGCTCTGCTTCCAACTCCTATGGAAGACCCGCAAAGAGCAATTGTCTCAAATTCCGGTCCCTCAACAACAGCATCTCCATCTTTTACATAGTTCCCACAGGCAATACCGCAGGAAAAACAGGCTTTTTTATTTAATCTTACAGCTTTAAAGGATTCACCGTTAATATTTTGATATTCGGGAAATCTGCCTTCAGAGAAATTTTTGGTTGGAAGGAGTCCCGATTCCTGGGAGTAATCAACAAGACTGCTGGTACCAAGAGTATATATCTCATTCTCCGGATCAATTACCCCGTCTTTTATATGTGCGGCCATGGACATTTCCATACAATTTTTTATATCTGCTACACCTACATCCAGCCAACCTCTTATAGTTATGGCTTTGAGGTTTTTACTTCCCATGACAGCTCCCATTCCGCCACGGCCAAGCTGTCTGTAACGTTCTGATGAAACACAGGAAAACGGTACAAGATTTTCTCCGGCCGGTCCTATTGCCAGTACCTTCAGTTTTTCATCACCTGTTATCTCTTTTAATTTATCTTCAGTATCAAAAGTTCCCAGACCTTTAAATTCAGGTATACTTCGAATCTCTTTTGTATCAGGATCAATATGCAGATATGAAAGTCCCGGGGCTTTTCCTGTAATCATTACAGCATCGTATCCTGCATATTTAAGTTCCGCTCCAATATGACCACCTACAGATCCATCAGATATAGTACCAGTCTGAGGAGATTTCATAGTCATGGCCAGTTTTGCTGAACAGGATACAATTGTTCCAGTCATTATTCCTGTTGTTAGAACAATACGGTTGTCAGGAGATAGGGGATCTGTCTCAACATCAAAATCTTCCATAAGAATTCTTGAACCCAGACCCTTTTGTCCTGTATAAAGATCTACCCATTCACGAGGAAGTATTTTATCTTCAATCCTGCCGCTGGTTAAATCAACTATCAGCATTTTTCCAAAAAAACTGCTTGTTTTACTATTTATTTTACTGCTCATTTTTTTGGCTCCTTCTCCCAAAGTATAATTACATCTTTTGGACACCATTTAATGCACTCCGGATCACCGCCGCATAAATCGCAAATAATTGTATTATTATCAATATCAAGATAGAGGATATTTGTTGGACATACTTCAACACATAAACCACATCCATTACATTTATCGTTATCAACAACCATCCATCTTCCATTACTCTTAATACCACCAGTTGGGCATGCTTCTTCACATTTTCCACACATTATACAGTGGCTGGACCGTATTTTTATTCCATTACTGTTGTACTCATGGGTCATTTTAAGTCTTGCTTTTTCCGGATTAAATACTCCGTCATGAACTGCCGAACAGGCAAGTTGACACAGTTTGCAGCCTGTACAGTCTGATAGTTTGAATTTAAGGGGCATGATACCTCCTCCTTTATTTATGCTGTCATTGTAAAAGCAGAAACAAAGGGGCACAATAAAATTTTGAAGGTATCAACTATTTAACAGAGCTTTGTTAGAAGGATGTGATGAACAACATAAGTAATTTGTGTATATTCAATATATTCATAATTTTAGTACTATTTGATAGAGACTTTTTATTGATAAAAATTTATATCATTTAAAGAGAATTTAAATCCATTGATTTCAAATCTGTTATTGGAGTTTATATGAAAATGAAAAAAAATATACTGGCAGCTGGAGCTTTGGCAGGTGTAGTGATTGTTGGAATCCTATACCTCTATTCGGTTTTTTTTATGACCGATCAAAATATTGCTGAAACGGTATCTTTAGAATCAAAAACAGCGGCAGTTCCTGATAAACTAATACTAGTGTCATATCAGCAGGAAGGGAAACATGTACTATCTGAAAGAGAAATTAGTGCAGAAACAGATCAGTTTTCTATAAAGTTCTCTACAAGGGGAGCTGCTATCACCTCTCTCATTTTAAAAAATCATCCTGATGTGAATGGTGATGCTTTTGAAATGGTTTTTCCCAACAGTCTGAATATATATCCGGGTGTTCTTTATTTTAATTCTACAGATCCGGAGTCCGGCATCTACAGTTTTAATAAAATCGACAATAATTCATATGTTTTTACTATTGTCTATCAGACAGATGGAGGCGATCAGTTCCAGGTAACAAAAAAATGGATTTTTGATCCTGCTGATTATCTTTTTTCTCTCGAAGTTGATTTAAAGGTTCTGGAAGGGGAGATTCCTCAGATTAATGAGTCCGGAGGATTATATTCCCTTGCCACAGGTTTTGAACTTGGACCGGTCTACGAGACACTTGATAACAGATATGATTATAGAAAGTTTACAATCTATGCAGATCAGGGAAAAGGTTATCCTAAAATATCATCAAGTAAATATTTAAGGAATGACGAACCCATTTTATGGGCTGCTGTTGAAAGCAGATATTTTGCGGAGATTTGCATTCCACCTTCTTCGATTATCGGGACTGAGTACGATCGAAGAAAAATTGCAGGTAATTCCGGACATCATGAGATAAGGTTTATCAGACAGGCAGCAGACTTATCAGTAAATTCTATTTCAGACAGCTATTTCTTTTATATGGGGCCAAAAAGAAAGGGTGATCTTATTGCCTATAACAGTTCTGATAACAACAGTTTTGGTATTAGTGAAATGGGTTTCGAATCCCTTATTGATCCTGGTAAACTTCTCAGGCCCCTGGTAAATCTTTTTGGAGCTTTGCTTCGGCAGTTTTATTTCAGGCTTATTCCCAACTATGGAGTTGCAATAATTTTTCTGGCTGTTATTATTAAACTCCTTATCTATCCCTTAAGCAAAAAGAGTATCTGGACAAACCTGAAAATACGTACCCTTCAGCCTGAGCTGATGAGATTTCGAAAAGAAGCTGCCGGGGACAGAGGGATATTTAAACAGAAACAGAGTGAGCTGTATATGAAAGAGGGTATTAAACCCATTATGAGTGTCCTCCCCCTTATTCTCCAGCTTGTTGTTTTTGTTGCTCTTTACAGACTCCTGGGAACAGATTTTGATATGATGGGTGCTGTTTTTATACCTGGTATAATCCCTGATTTATCATTACCGGATACACTGGTGGCATTTAATAACTATGCTTTACCTGTTCTTGGCTGGAAGGCGGTAAGGCTGTTACCTATTCTTATGCTTGCAGTAACCTTTGTTCAGACAAGGTTTACCCAGCCCCCGGATTCAGCAGATAAGAATCTGAATCGGGCATCTTATTTAGTTCCTGTATTGATATTTGTAGTTCTGTATAAGCTTCCATCCGGAGTGGTTCTCTACTGGATAAGCCAGACTACAGTGTCCATTATCGAACATTTTATTGTATCCAGGAATTTGGCGACGTAGGTGCACCCCTGTGTGGGTGTACTTACTTCGACGCCCTATATCTTCAAAATAAACCGTGCAATTTCAAAATAAATAGACAATCCCGCAACATCAATAACTGTCGCCATCAACGGCCCCGACATAACTGTAGGATCAAAACCCATCCGGTGAATAAGGAGTGGGGCAAGTGTTCCAATCATATTGCTTATAAGGACAACAAATATAAGGGATGAACCAATAATAAGCCCCTGCTCAAGACCAAGCCCCGGGGGCAGAATAATACTTCGCAAAATGATAACAGCACCGGTTATAATACCCATCATTATACCAACCAGAAGCTCTTTCCCCATAATAATACCAATTTCACGGAACTGAATTTCACCGGTTGCAAGACCCCGGATCATAAGTGTGGAGGACTGGCTTCCAGCATTTCCTCCTGTCTGGGTTATTACCGGCATAAAAATAAACAGGAAGGCGGCACTCAATATTACACCCTCATAATGGTGAAG
This sequence comes from uncultured bacterium, assembly GCA_965371875.1. Taxonomy (GTDB): domain Bacteria; phylum Spirochaetota; class Spirochaetia; order B11-G9; family B11-G9; genus JAJRQE01. Next base: position 3,524 of record CBDVAD010000037.1, on the reverse strand, counting down.
CACATTTGTAGTTATTGTTCCTACAAGTAGAAGTACTATAAGCCAGGGAACTCTCTTTTTAACAAGACCCCAGATAGATGTAGCCATATAGCTCTCCGCTTCTCCGGACATAGCACCCATTTTGTAGACATCTTCAGTTTGTTCTTCTCTAATTACATCCAGAACGTCATCGAATGTGATATCTCCAAGGAGTACATTATTCTGATCCACAACCGGCAGAGATACAAGATCATTGACCTCAAGGATTTTTGCAGCCTCCTCCTGGTCTGTATCCTCCCGGACAGAGATTACTTTTTCATCCATAATATCTGAAATAGTAAGATTATCCTCTGAAGAGAGAATCTCCTGAATTGAGACGATTCCAATAAGTCTTTGAAGATTATCGAGTACATAAATATTGTAAAGCAGCTCTACTTTATCTGCATTTTTTCGAATAAACTGCAGGGCATGGGCCACTGTTACTGTTGATCTGATGGCGAGATATCTGGGATTCATCAATCCTGCTGCATCATCTTCGTCAAAGCGAAGCAGGAAAAGGGTTTCCTGTTTCGCTTCGTCGCTTAAACTTTCCCAGACTGTTTTTCGAATATCAGGGTTAACACTCTGGACAATATCAACCAGATCATCCGGTTCCATCTCCTTAAAAAGTTCCTTTTTATTCTGCTCTGACAAGGTATGAAGTATTCTTTCCTGTTGGGGGTCAGTAAGTTCGGTTATGAGGTCAATTTTTGTTTCCAGAGGAAGGTGAAGAAAAACCAGGCTTTCTTCATCATCTGATAATATTCGCCATTCATCTGTAAGTTCGACAATATCTACATCTTCCAGTACTTCCCTTAAACCGACAGGGTCCATAATTTCTTCATATTCTCTTAGGTGTTCAATCCATGTGCTCATATTCCCCCCTGTAGATGGAGACCGAAAACCGGAAACCGAAGAAAGGAAGATCTGAAACCATTTAAGATCCTAAACATTTCCATTCTCCGGTCTCCCGTCTCCATCCTCCTATTCTGATAACTGTTCACTGTTAACTGTTAACTGTTAACTGTCAACTGTTAACTGTCAACTGTCTCAATCCCAGTCTCCAACGAACTCTATTTCAGTTTCAAGTACCAGGCCAAGCTTTTTCTGTGTAAGCTCCCGGGTATAATCAACAATCTCTTTTATATCTATTGAACTGGCATGGCCTTTGTTTACAATTATATTTCCATGAAACTCTGCAATCTGGGCTTCACCCCTGGAGTAGCCCTTTAATCCAAGAGAGTCAATTATAACTCCCGTAGGTTTGCCGAATGCCCTGTTATTCTTAAAAACCGAACCCGCACAGGGATATCTGTAATGCCCCTTACACTCTCTGTCTTTTTTGTGCTGATTCATTCTTTTTATGATTTCCTTATGATCTCCTTTTTTAAGTCTGAATGAGGCAGAAAGAATAACATTGGATGAATGCTGGAAAGGAGAGTCCTTATAAGAAAACTTATTTAAAATTTCATCTGCTTCCAGACTTTTTCTCTCCAGTTTTTCATTCAGATAATCAACTTTAATGAGTATATCAGAGATAGATACATCATAGCATCTTGCATTCATCCATACTGCTCCACCAACACTCCCGGGCATACCGTATATAAAGTCCAGTCCGGAAAGATTTTTTTCAGCAGCAGCGGTGGCAAGTTCACTGATAGAATAACCTGCTCCGGCTGTACATAAGTCTTCTTCAAATTGTACTTCTGACAGATTCCCCATATCAATGACAAGTCCCCGTATTCCTTTATCAGAAACCAGAATATTTGCTCCGCCGCCAAGGATAAAAACAGGAACTGCATAATTATTGGTAAATTCAAGGAGTCTTATAAGATCCTCATATCCTGATGGAACAGCAAAATAATCAGCAATGCCTCCAGTCTCGAAGGTAGTATGCCGATTCATGGAAACATCCTTTAGGATTTTTCCAGAAATATTGATTTTTTCCAGTTTTTCACGTACATTCATTTCCACAGACTTATAATATGAGAAAAAATTATTTATTAACAGGGGAATATGGTGAAACTGCGTTTTTTTAATACCATGGGAAGATCATTACAGGATTTTGATACTATTGAAAATGGCATTGCAAAAATGTACTGCTGCGGTCCTACTGTTTACAATTATGCTCATATTGGAAATCTAAGAGCCTATCTTTTTGATGATGTCCTAAGGCGAACTCTTGAGTATGCCGGATACAAGGTTGATCATGTAGTTAATATTACAGATGTTGGCCACCTTACAGATGATAACGATGACGGTGAAGATAAGATGGTTAAAAGCTCCCGTGAATCCGGTAAGTCAGTATGGGAAATTGCAGAGTTTTTTACAGATGCATTTTTTAAAGATGTTGATAGCCTTAATATAATAAGGCCAACTGTTTCACCCAGGGCAACTGATCATATACAGGAAATGATTGATATTATAAAACGCCTGGAAGATAAAGGTTATACCTACGAAGCCGGAGGAAACATATATTTTAATATAGACAAGTTCCCGGATTATGGTAAACTTGCCCTTCGTGACAGGCAGGACCTTCATGCAGGTGCCAGAATAGCAGTGGATGCAAATAAAATAAATCCCCATGATTTTGTTTTATGGTTTACAAACTCGAAATTTGAACACCAGGCCATGATATGGGACAGCCCCTGGGGAAGGGGATATCCAGGCTGGCATATTGAATGTTCTGCTATGAGTATGAAGTATCTTGGAGAACAGTTTGATATCCACTGCGGTGGAATTGATCATATTTCAATCCACCACACAAACGAGATAGCTCAGTCCGAGGCTGCTACAGGAAAGAAATGGGTAAACTACTGGATGCATAATGAATTTTTAATTATGAATAAGGGGAAAATGGCAAAATCAGCCGGCAATTTTCTTACCCTGGACTCTCTTATTCAGGACGGATTCAGTCCTCTGGACTATCGTTATTTTACTCTTGGCGGGCACTACAGATCACAGCTTCAGTTTTCTATTGAATCTCTGAACGCTGCCAGATCTGCCAGGGAAAATTTCTTTGAGAGAGTTCTGCAGTTAAAAAAAGAAACTGATAATACTCCATCATCCGGAATTGGTCCGGAAGCTGAAGCTTATATTTTGAAATTTCAGGATCATATTTCAAATGATCTGAACACTCCCAGGGTTCTTGCTGAACTATGGTTGATGCTTAAAGACAATAAAGTGCCGACTGCAGATAAACTTGCAGTTGTATATGAGTTTGATAAAATCCTCGGCTTTAATGTTGAAAGCTTATCTGTTCCTGAAATAAAGGAAGAAGCAGAATTGGATCAGGACAGCATGCTTTTTATGGATGCCCGAAATGCAGCAAGGAAGGAAAAAGACTGGAAGAGAGCTGATGAACTAAGAGATAAGCTACTTGAGAGAGGTATTGTAATCAAAGATACCCCCAGTGGAACTGAGTGGTCCCGAAATGTGTAACCTTCTTTCTTTATTGTTGTCTATATGGATATAGAGGACGATAGTTCATACACTTTTCGGGATGT
>CBDVAD010000036.1:0-14918 GCA_965371875.1 uncultured bacterium | reverse complement strand
AATTTTACGTAAAAATGGTTTATAAAAATCGGAGTAAAATTCACAAACACCTAAACCATCATAATTGACCAGGATTTCAGAGATTTCCTTATAGGGGAGTTTACCCCATAATGGCGGGATATGGATATCTCCCCTTCCAAAGGAAAATCTATATCCAAGTGGCAATTTATCATAAGTTAATCTTTCAGTTACCCGAAGCATCTCGAATGTTCCTGTGTTATCTGACATGTGGAGATGCCCCAGGACAGGTAGAGATTTCCTTATTGACTTTAAATAATCGAATCCTAAATATTCGGAGGCCAGATAACCATGTCCAAGATCATAAGTCATTTTAAAGTTAGGTCTGTTAATCTGCTTTACAAAATCAATTACCGAATCCACATACTCCACTTCAATATTCTCGATACAAAGTTTAAGGTCGAAGTTTTCTGCTGCTATTGCAGCATCATAGTGAGCTTTGTAAAACAATTCTTCCAGTTCAGGAGAATCTGACCTTTCTTCATAATGAAGAACCAATGGATTCATACCTAATTCACCTGCTACTTTTACAGAAGATTCAAGAACAGCTTTATGGATGTTATAATTATCTCTTGATCTGCAATCGAGGCCGTATCCGATATGTGCGGAAAATGTTACAGGAAATTCATTCAATATATTCTTTAAATAGTTTAACCAGTCCCATGATATATCTCCTTCAACTATAAGAGGAACCATATCCAGGGCAAATTCAATATGTTCAAAACCAGCCTCATAGATATCTTTGATATTTTTTCTAATTGCAATGGGATCTGGATTATATGTTAGTTTCATTCCTATCTTCACTTCAAACCTCCCGGATCGTATCGAACATTGACCAGCCTATAATAAATCCTTATATCCAGGATAGCAACAATTTTATTACAACGAATATTTATTGTGAATTGTTATTTCATTTATCCTTTCCTGTTACTGCGAAAATGCAGAATCATATCAAAAACATTCCTATATACCTGCATTTAATGTTCAATCAATTCAAATTTAAACAAAATGTGAAACTATAATCATAAAAATATTTTACTTGACTTGAGTGAGAAGTCGGTTACTATAGAATATGAGGTGTGATTCATTAAATGCAAACGTTTGCATTTAATGAAATAAATATTATCACATTTTATTAAATGGAGGCGACTATGAAAAAAATTTTAGTAACACTTTTACTGATTACACTCATCAGTATGACTGCATTTGCTGCAGCACAGCAGGAGAAACAAGTATTACGCATCTATACTGCTTTTGACACCGAGGAGGCCCAGTATTATATAGAAGCCTTTGAAAAAGAAACTGGAATTGATGTTGAATATGTACGTATGTCATCTGGTGAAGTTCTTGCTCGTATTGAGGCAGAAGCAAAAAATCCCCAGGCTTCGGTCTGGCATGCCGGTTCCAATACCTCCCATATCAATGCAGCAACAAAGGATCTGTTGATGCCCTACCGTCCAAACACTGATTTCGAATTAATGGATATACTTCATGCCAAAGACTGGAAATGGACAGGTTTTTATACAGGAGCTATTGGATTTGTTACAAACACAGATTTTCTGGCTAAAACTGGTGCCAAAGCCCCTACATCATGGCAGGATCTTCTTGATCCAGTTTTTGCTGAGAATGTATCAATAGCTTATCCTTATACTTCCGGTACTGCATATACTACTTATGCAACCCTGATCCAGATGCTTGGACTTGAAGATGCTCTGGATTTTTGGGAGGAATTTGATAAGAACAGCATTCTTATGTATAACAAATCAGGATCTGCTGCCATAACTCAGGCTGGTCTGGCTGAGGTAGCTGTAGGTATCTCCTTCTCTCATGATATCATGGCAAAAGGAATCAACAAGGGCTATCCTGTTGTAATGACTTTTCCCGAAGAAGGCACTGGTTATGAAGTTGGAGGTCTTTCATTGATTAAAGGCGGTCCTGAACCTGAACTAGGTAAAAAGTTTATTGACTGGTGTTTTGGAGTAACAGCTCAGAATTTATTTCAGAATTATAATCGTCTGCCGGTGAACCCCAAAGCAACTGTAAAAGAAGGTTCCGTAACTCTTGATCAGGTCAATCTAATTGATTATGACTTCATTTGGGCGGGTGAAAACAAAGACGCTATGGTCGAAGCCTGGCGTGATCGAATAGGCAAATAATCAAATTAGTATAAAAAAACTGAAATTTTAACCCTGTGGATGTTTGGATAGAGCATCCCAGGGAATCTTTTTCTAACAAAGTATAAAAGAATATGAGCCTGCTGCGCATGATAGTGAAATGATGTTGCAAAGTTGTCTTTTACCTCATATGTAGCAGGTGTTAAAGAGTTTGTTAAGGAGTCTCCATGATCCAGTTTGAACGAAGAAAGCGGGAAGTGATATCTAACCTGAATATGATCAGAAAAGAGCCATTATTACTTGTGCTTATTCTGGCGATTTTTTACTTTCTACTCCTCTTTGTAGCCTTTCCGGTTTTCCAGGTAATTAAAACCAGTTTTTCTATGGATAATCACTTCGATATCTCTAACTATCTTGCCATTTTTTCAAAAAAATACTATTTTCAGCCATTTATCAACTCGATGATTCTTGGCGTCTGTACTGCCACTACCGGTACTCTGATAGGCTTCACATTTGCCTATGGTATTACCAGAACTCCTTTGCCTTTTAAACAATTTTTCCGTATGACCGCTATCTTTCCCATAATCTCACCTCCTTTCGTAGTCTCTCTGGCAGCTATCCTGCTGCTTGGCCGATCAGGAACTATTACACCTTTTCTTACCCGTATTTTTGGTGAATATTCTATATATGGACTGGGCGGCCTTATTCTGGTGGAGACTATCGCTTATTCTCCTACTGCTTTTCTGGTATTGTATGGAATACTCCAGGCTATCGATCCTGCACTTGAAGAAGCATCAATGGACCTTGGAGCCTCCAGGGCAAGAGTTTTTAGAACTATTACTCTGCCTTTAGCAACACCCGGCATCGCAAGTGCCTGGCTTCTGGTTTTTATCCAGTCCATGGCAGATTTCGGCAACCCAATCGTATTGTCCGGTAATTTCCGGGTATTGTCAGTTCAGGCATTTCTACAAATTACCGGAATGTATGACCTTCCCAGGGGTGCAACTCTGGCTATGCTTCTTCTGATACCTACCATAACTGCCTTTTTTCTGCAGAAATACTGGGTATCCCGTAAATCCTATGTTACTGTCACAGGGAAACCAACTGCATCTACAATTAAAAAACTGGAATGGTATATAAAACTGCCGGTTTATTTCTTCTGTATATTTTTTGCCGTCCTTGTATTCATATTCTATGGTACGGTAATTTACGGTTCATTTCAAAAACTATGGGGAGTAGATGCGACTTTAACTTTAAAAAACTATATCGATATGTTTGCTGTAGGCAAAGACTATATAATTGACTCCCTGACCCTCGCAACCATAGCCACACCAATTGCCGGTCTAATGGGTATGTTTATAGCTTTCCTTATCGTGCGTAAAAAGTTTCCCGGAAAAGGAATCATGGAATTTGTTTCTATGCTGACCTTTGCAGTTCCTGGAACAGTAGTTGGAATTGGGTACATCCTGGCCTTTAACACTAAATCAGCCCTTTTGCCTATTGTATTATCAGGCACTCCCTGGATCATCATATTCCTGCTGATCTTCCGTAATATGCCAGTTGGTATACGTTCCGGCATTGCAGCTTTACAGCAGATTGATCCGTCCATCGAAGAAGCTTCTACTAATTTGGGAGCAAACAGCGCAATTACTTTCAGGACCATTACCCTGCCTATGATTGCACCTGCTTTTTTTTCCGGTCTGGCTTACAGTTTTGTTAAATCAATGACAGCTATCAGTGCTGTAATTTTTGTAGTTTCGGGTAAATGGAATCTTATTACAATTGCAATTCTTGGCTTTGTTGATAACAGTCAATATGCCCAGGCTGCTGCGATGAGCATGCTGCTAATCGCAATTGTACTGGTTGTTCTTGGGATAATCCAGTTATTAGTAAACAGGGTCGGTCGTGGTTCACGTACTATCAGTGTTTTAGATTGAGATATTTAGGAGATATATATGCAAGCAGATTACCTTGTACTGAGTAATTTAAAAAAGACTTTTGGCAGCGGCAATTCAGAGATTTTAGCTGTTGATGATATAACAATCCATGTCCGACAGGGGGAACTTATAACCCTTCTTGGACCATCCGGATGCGGAAAGACAACTACTTTGCGTATGATTGCCGGCTTTGAGACCCCCAACAGCGGAGATATCCTGATTGATGGGGAGTCTATAATAGCAACACCGCCCAATAAGCGTCCTACTACAATGGTATTTCAGAATTATGCACTATTCCCACATATGAATGTAGGAGAAAATATTTCTTATGGTTTAAAGATTCACAAGATTAAACAGGAAATTATTCATCAGAGAACAGAAGATATCATGCGTCTGGTTGGTCTCAGCGGGTTGGAAAAACGTTCTCCTGCCCAACTTTCCGGTGGCCAGCAGCAAAGGGTCAGCCTTGGCCGGTCCCTGATTATGGAACCAAAGGTCCTTCTATTTGATGAGCCCCTCTCAAACCTTGATGCAAAACTGAGAGTTTCCACCCGCCTGGAAATCCGAAAACTCCAGCGCAGACTGCAGATTACTTCGGTATACGTAACTCATGATCAGGAAGAAGCAATGACAATCGCAGACCGGATTGTCATAATGAATAATGGTAAAATTCAGCAAGTTGGTTCTCCAAAGGAAATTTATGCTCACCCGGCTAACCGATTTGTGGCCGATTTTATAGGCAAAGCAAACTTCCTCGAAGGTAGAGTCACAGATAAAATTGAAAAGGACAGAATAGAAGTAGAGATCATGGGACAAAAAATTATGGCTCCCAAACCTACACGTTCGTTTTCTGAGGGGGACCGTGTTTTGATTGTGGCCAGACCTGAATCAATAGAACTTGGAGAAAAAACCTCAGAGGAGACCCTTACTGGTACTATTCAGGAAACTGTTTATCTGGGATCAGAGATGATTTATGAGATCAGGCTTGGCAGCACTGTACTTATAGTTGATTTACCCAATCCTATGGAACACATTGGCTATAACAATGGTGATAAGGTAAGTTTGCATTTAAAGGAACGCAGTCTACATATACTCCCTTTTGAGGAAACTAAAAAATGATTACAAGAGAACGATTTGCCCTTAACAGAATTATTTATCCCGATATACCGCTAAAAGATTTTATTGAAATGACAGACAGTTGCGGTATACATTACATTGAGTTGAGAAATGACCTGGGTAACGGAGATATTATCGATTCATTAACTGCTTCAAATGTGAAACAAATGTGTGATGAAGCAAATATAAGTATAATCTCTATAAATGCAATACAAAAATTTAACCTTCCGTCCAATTTTTCCAATGCCCGGGAAGAAATTAACCAGATAAGCGCTCTATGTAATGAACTAGCCTGTAGTTTTATTGTTCTTTGTCCTAACAACGAATTTGATGATAAAAGAAGTTCATCCGAATTCCTTAGAGATACCATAGAAGCTCTTAAACTTTATGCTCCAATATTTAAGGAGTATAAAATTGCAGCATATGTTGAGCCCCTGGGATTTGAGGAATGTTCTGTCAGAACAAAACAGTTGGCTGCTGAAGCTATAGAATCTGCAGGGTTTCCTGAGATATACAGTATTGTTCATGATACCTTTCACCACTTTCTTGGACTGGATAACAAATATTACTCCGATCTAACAGGGCTTGTTCATATTTCCGGTGTTGAAAAAGTTGCATCAGGTACTCCAATAAGAGATGAACTCCGGGTGTTGGTAGATAAAAACGATATTATGGAAACCAAAAAACAAATTCATATTTTAGAATCTGAAGGATATATGGGACTTTATTCATTTGAACCCTTCTCAGCATCGATTCAGAAGTTGACAAAGGCTGATCTGATAAACGCCGTTAATGAAAGCATTGATTATTTAATAGACTGAAATATTTAGGATTTATTCATAACAGAATTTAACAATAATTGTCTGATATTATGATATTTCATTTGACCAATAACGCACCAGTAGCTATAATTCATCAATGTCGATTAAAAAGATAAAAAAAACAACCGTAGTTGAACAGGTTATGGAGCAGATTAAAGCTCTGATTTCATCCGGTGCTTACAAACCGGGAGATAAGATACCTACAGAACTCGAACTGGCAGAATCCTTCGGAGTTGGGCGATCCTCCATACGTGAAGCCATAAAAATTTTTAATTATATGGGAGTTCTTAAATCCCAAGCCGCAAAAGGAACCTATGTCGAAGAGAGATCTAATATTTCATCTGAATCTCTTACATGGTCCCTGCTTTTGGGAGAAGATGAACTTAATGAGATGATAGACCTTCGGGGATCAATTGAGATATGGGCGATGTTCAAACTTTCAGATGAAATATTATCAGGGAGTTCAGGTGGATTAGCGGTTGTTGAAGAATTAAAAACTATAGTAGAAACAATGAAAGACTCTGCCAGAAAAAAAGACAGAGCAAAACTAATTGAAGCTGATTTTCAATTTCACAATACAATCGTTCAGGGATGTAAAAATACTCTATTCACTTCCCTGTTTGAAACCCTGAGATCCTTTCTCTATGACGAGATAAAACAGTCTCAGCTTGATTATACTGATCTGTCAAAAATCCCTGCAGAACATGAATTGATGCTGGATGCACTTCTTACAGGTGAAAAAGCAGCTGTTTATTCGGCTTACAGTGATCATATTTCTAATATTAAAGAGAGGTTGAGGCACAGGTAGGCTCTCCTACCCAAGAATAACTTTTTTTAAAATATGAGTCTGATCATTGTTATAGGGATTAATCTTAATCCATATTTCCTCAAAAAGGACTCTCTCTACTATTCCATTTCCCCTATCATATCTTAGCTTTACAATACCGCTTCCTTTTAGGTTTTCAATATTCTCCATTAATTTTTCATACTCCGGATTTGTCATTGGAATCTCCCGCCTTGCCAAAGTGAGATGACCCTGTTGAATATAGGGAAACCCATCCCCTTTTATTACCGGAGGATTATCCGGATCATAGGGAGTTCCGGGAGGTGCATATAAATAACTGTGAGGGATTCCCGGCCAGAGATGTGTATTATCAGAATTGTAGTCATGCATTCCGATAGAAATTAAATTCAGGGAGTTCTGATACTCAAGTACTTTTTGTGAATCTTCATCTATAAGAAGATAATTTTTCTGGGGATATTTTAAAAATAATCTTTTCTGGTCTTCATTCCTCATGGTTAATTGCAAAAAAAGTTTACCCTTAATCCTGATTGTAGGATTGACCCCCAGAGATGACTTCCATATATTTGCAATATCTACAACAACACCCCTTGCAAGGGGTGTTGCTGGATCAAAATCTGTTCTGACACGCCCTCCTTCCATTTTTATGGAAAGAGGAACATCGTTTGTAGTAGGGTCATCCCGGGTTACAGGGATTCCCAACCGGGCCAATTCAGCCAGAGCTTTCTCTATCAGTTCCACAAAATACTTTTTTCAGTGTCTGCATCAAAAAACTGGACTTTCTCCATATCAAAGGCAACTTTTACATTTTCACCTTCTTTAATACTATGCCCAGGAGTAGCAAGACCCGTAAACATGGATCTATTATTCTCACATATAATTACATCATCACGTCCTGTAGGTTCAATTGTATACACCTTGAACGGAAGTCCCTCTTTGTCACCTATTTCCAGATCCTGGGGCCTTATTCCCATTTTCACTTTATCCGGTATTACCTTAGGGGTTCTTGATGGTGGAACCTCAAGACTTAAACCTTCATCAAGCTTCATAAACAGTTTTCCATTCTCTTTCTGCAGGGTCACATCCATAATATTCATTGGCGGATTTCCAACAAAAGTTGCTACAAACAATGTTTTTGGTTTGTCATGAATATTCGAGGGTGTATCATAAGCCTGCATTACACCTTCGTTCATAACGGCAATTCTATCTGCCATACTCATCGCTTCTATCTGATCGTGGGTTACATAGATCGCTGTCGTACCCAGATCATGCTGAATTTTCTTTATTTCGCTTCGCATGTGGATTCTGAGTCTTGCATCAAGATTTGAGAGGGGTTCATCAAAAAGAAGAAGTCCCGGTTTTTTAATCAGGGCTCTTCCAAGAGCAACCCTCTGCTGCTGCCCACCTGACAACATGCCGACTTTTCTATCGAGAAGGTGACCTATCCCCATCATCTCTGATGTAAGTTTTGCAGCCTTATCCATTTCTGCTTTAGATTTTTTCTGAAGCATAAGTGCAAATGTAAGGTTTTGATAAACGTTCATATGAGAATAGAGAGCATAACTCTGAAATACCATACCAATATTTCTGTCTTTGGGTACAAGTTTATTTACTACAGTGTCATCAAATGTTATTACACCGCTTGTTGCCTTATAAATACCTGCAATTATAAGCAGTGTAGTAGTTTTTCCACATCCCGAAGGTCCCAGAAATGCAACAAACTCACCATCTTTAATATCAAGATTTATTTCCTGAAGCACTTCCACCTTTTTAAAAGATTTTGTAATCTTTTCTAAATTAACACGCATAACCGTTCCTCCCCGGGTTTACTATCAAATATCTTTGCAATAAAAATCTCATGATCCCCCCTTCATACCACCTGCGAAAATTGCCAGTAGATATTTCTGGGTAAAAATGAAAAAGAATATTACAGGTAATAGTTGGAACAGACCAACTGCCGAAACCAAACTGTAGTTAACAGGTGCTGTTTCCTGCATCAAACGGTTGATGTATGTTGAAATGACAGCAGTATCCTGATTTGTCATAAATGAATACGGGATAAGAAATGAACTCCACCCGGTAATAAAGGAAAAAACAGACAAAGCAGCAATTCCCGGTCGTATTTGAGGAAGAAGTATCTGCCTGAATGTTCTCCATCGGCTGCATCCATCTATTAGTGCTGCTCTTTCAAGGTCCCAGGGGATGGCATCAAAAAAACCTTTCATAAGCCAAATACCAAGTGGAAGCTGAGTAGATATACTTACAAGGATGACTCCACCCATAGTATCGTAACCAAAAACACTTAGAAGAGGAACTCTGGAAATAAATCGTAAGACAAAATAGGTAGCAATTAATAGTGTCGTAGCCGGAAAAGCCTGCAGGACCATTGTAGAACCCAGAAATCCTTTTCGTCCTTTAAAGTTTATTCTTGCAAGAGCATATCCTGCCATGGAAGAAACAAGTAGTACTCCCAAAGTTAATGTTGTGGCCAGAATAAATGTGTTCCATGTTAGTTTCCATACTTCAGGATCTTTAAGAAAACTCCAGTTTGCAAGGGTCAATCCACCAGGATTCCCCGCCGAATCAACAGGTATAAGTCCTCTGGTACTTACAGAAAATGTAGACATTACAATCCAGTAAATTCCAAGGATCAAGGGAACTGAAAAAATCAATAAAATAGCAAATGGAACAACCTTTCCCCAGGGGAAAGTCCGAATTTTTGAATCCACTATCATTTGGTTCTCCTCCTTTTTACAGTGTTTCAATTTTTGGTTCCTGAATCATATCGCTGAATTTAAAAAACTTCAGATATGCTATACAGAACGCTATACTGATAATTACAAGAATACCTGCCAGGGCCATGCCGAAGCCCCACTGGAACTGTCCAAAATAATTGTTAAGACCTTTATGATATGCCCATAAGGACCAAACCTCAGTTCCATATGATCCATCTGTAAGAATCATTATCTGTTCAAAAGAGGTAATCAGGGAGAGTGTCTGAAAAGTTGTTACAAACATCAATGGCCATTTAATCTGTGGAATAATGATATGTTTTATACGCTGCAGAATATTTGCTCCATCAACAAGTGATGCATTCATCATATCTTTGGATATTGATTCTATAGCTGATGTAAAGATTATCATCCCAAAGGAAGCTCCAATAAAACCATTAACAACAATAATTGCAATATACGGATGGGCAGCAACCATCTCTGCTGTTTCAAATCCTAAAGGCTTGAAAAATATTTCATTAAATATTCCATAAGGGGAATCTGCCATCAAATAGCGCCACATCATTATGTATACAACAACAGGTGTAATTCGCGGTACAAGCCATAATGCCCGGAAAGCAAAACCTGCACCTTTTGGTATATGTGTTGAAAGTATTGCCAGTAAAAGTGCCAGCCCAACATTGAAAAAAATCAGTGTAAAAAAAACATAGATGATAGTAACCTGAATGTGCTGTCCCGATTGTGGATGAGTAAATATCTTTATCCAGTTTTCAAAACCGATCCAGGACCAGTTGGAAAAACCCGTAAGACTGCTCATATTTGTAAATGATATGATAAAAACAATAATTACCGGAGTAATAAAAAAAACTGCGACAAGTATCATTGCCGGCCCCATAAAAATAAGCCAGTCATATTTATTTCCCAGTTTATTTTTCCCTGGAGTAAAACTAAAAGTACTATCTGTACTGGGTTCCTGTACAGCTTTTAATCCCATTTGTACCTCCTCGATAGTATAACAGGAAACCGGATATTCGGTTTCCTGTCAGGGTTTACTTAACCATTGAACTATTTAATTATAACTGCATCTCCGATTTCAGCTTCAAGGACTGCTATTACTGCGTCAACTCCCTCTTCCGGGGTTAATGCTCCATTCTGTACAGCTTCCATATTTGTCCATAATGCACTCCAGTAACTGGGGTAATAAGGATGATTAGGCTGATAGAATGCATAATCAAGCATGTATAATGTTTCTGAAAGCAGTCGGTCTTCTTTATAAGGTGCATAATTAGCCTGGGATTTAAGAATACCAAGGTGCCCGCTTTCAACTGCATGTTTGGTATTAAGTTCTTTAGTTGTCATTTTCTCAAGCAGTCTTACAGCCAGGTCCTGATTTGGGCTTCCACTTGCTTTTTCTGACACTACAACATAAATAAGAGGATGGGACATCTGCTGTGCCGCTACTCCTCTTATACCTGATGGCTGAAGGGCATAACCAAAGTTTTCAAACAGGTAATCATATCCGCCGATATCCTGAACATGCTGAGTTGCCCATTCTGCAAAGTGCCATACTCCACCGGCAAAGAAAAGAGCGTTATTATGGGATACAGTATTATGCCAGATACCCCAATCTGTACCAAGAAAATTCTTAGGTATTACACCTTCTATTACAAGGCGTCGCTGAAACTTATACCATTCCAGGAGAGCGTCCTTTTTGAGAACAAGTTTATCTTTTTCTGCATCATAAATCTGTCCGCCATATGCCATGTAATACTGGATAAAATCTCCACCGGACTTTGGCCGTGACCAGTATCCAAAACCTGGTTTTACAACACCTTTGGCAATAGCTTCTTTTCCGGTTGCAATCATATCATCCAGGGTAAAATTACCTTTGGCAATTTCATCTGGTAATGCTGCAATCTTTGCATCACTCCATCCAAGCTCTTTTAGTTTTGTTTTACTGAAGTACATTGGTCTTGCTTCGGTGTCCTGAGGTATACCCCAGACCTGTCCTCTCCAGGAGGTCATGGCCCAAAGACCTTCTATTACATCATCAAACTCAGGAGCCATAGCCTTTATCTCTTTTACGGAATCGGCAATTGGTACAATATATCCAGTACTTCCGTATACAGCGATATTTTCATGACCTGTGCACAGAATATCCGGACCTTTCCCTGCCTCACTTGCCATGGTGAATTTTTTGTTAAAATCACCCCAGCCGGCAGTTTCCTGAACTGCTTCCACTGTTATTACAATCCCTTCACTCTCAAGTTCTTTGTTCAGCTCTTTCGCAGCTTCAATTGCAGCCTTACCCCGCCACTCTTCTGTAGCTCCGGCTTTAGTCCATATTCTAAGTGTAATCTCTTTTGGACCTTCTGTTACCTCTACCTTTTTTTTGCATCCTATAAATGCTATCAAAGGAAGTATCAGTAGTAAAACTAAAAAAATCGAAATCTTTCGCTTCATATAAGCCTCCTATATATTTTCCGGCAATATGCCGGGTAATGCCATTTTCCCTGTAAAATCCTTTCTTTTTTTAATAAGAATATCTACAGCGGTTGTTGTAATTGAATACAAACCCATTTTTAAATAGTCATCCGGATTATCACTCTCTGTCAGTGTAAATATTGAAACAGGAAGAAAACGTCTGCGGGCAGTCTCAACTAGCTCATCAGTAAGATATTTAAACTCAATATTAATTCCGCAGCAGGATGCATCGACGGCTTTCCGACAGATTTCCTCTGCAATTTCAGAAGCAGATTTTTCTTTTTCAAGCAGCAATTGATGACCTACATTGAGAAGCACCTGAAATTCAGAATATTTTTTCTTCAAAGAATCAGCTCTTTTGTATTTACAACCTGTAATAATAACAGAGTCTGCCATTAGGGTATCTTTAACCACTGCTGCCATTGGATCAATGCAGGAATCATCCTTTATATCGATATTTAAAAAACATCCAAAATCCTTTGCAATAGAAACTGCCTTAGAAAAGGTAATTATTTCTGAATACTGATTTTTCAAAATAGATTCTGAACTGATAAAGTCATTAAGTTCGGACAATGAGTAATCACAAATATAGATTGATCCATGATTCTCTGTTTTTATAAAATCATCATGAAAAAGAACAGGAAGACCTTCCTTTGTTGCTCTGACATCAACTTCTACAAAATCAGCCCCTGATTTCATACCGACAATTACTGATTCTAAAGTATTTGGAACTGTATTATTACAACCACTATGGGCTGTTATTAAGGTATAGCAGGTATCCATATTATCCTTTCCAGAAGATTAGTCAGTTTATACCTGATTTGTGAAAACTGTCAAAATTTTATTTACTAATGTATATTTAGCATTTTTTGCATAATTGGCAATTATTGCCTAAAAGGTAATTATGACTCAAAATATTATTTTAGGCCATTTAAAGAAAATAATATGTTACAGTGATAAAATAAGATAATTAACAGGAGAATTTTATGAAACAGGCTCCAGGAAAACATCGACTTAGAAAAAAGGAACTTATCTCAAATATTTTTTCACTTTTTTCTGAAAGATATGACTCAACAGATGAAAAATCGATTTTTCATATTACAATTCCAATATCAGAAATACAAATTTATCTTGAAGAAAGATGTAATGTAAAATATACAAGTTCAACCTGGATCTATACTCAAATTAAGCGGTATGAAGATATTTTGGGAGTTCATCTTTTTAAGAAAACAAAATCTCTGGATGATCCTGAAAGCTTTGATATTGCTATCTATGAAGGGATGACATCCTATACTCAATTTCAACACCTTTATCTTACCCATAAACTTAAATTAGCCAACGGCATTTATGACCAGATCATGAATAGTATTGAAACATGGAAAAAAAATGTATCACTTAAAATTTTACTCGGTTCAGGTACTAACATCTATCATCTTGCCAACATAATAGCTGGCAGAGCAAGAGAAGATAAAATTCATTATCATCTATATACGCATAACCTTGGTGTTATTAAAAATCTAATGGAGCCGGAAAATATCTCTGATTATATAACACTGTATACCCCTGCTGGTAAAATAGACCCTGTGGGAAATACGATTGTAGGAGATGACAATAATTTTTATCTTTCTACTGAGTTTGACTTTATTATTCAATCTACAAATACAATCTACGATAATAAACTCTATGTCTACACAAAGGATGAAAGTGATAGAAAACGGGTTATCCTGGGAAAATGCAAGGGAGTTAAAATTCTTGCTCTGGTAATGGATGAATTTAAACCATCTCTTGATGAGAGTATGTACTGCTATGGGGAACTTACTGATAATGATTTTATAATTGTTCCAAAAACAAGAAGCAAAAGAGAAGCCGGGTATGAATCGATGTTTAGAAAAATGGATAGTTTCATGGCACCGGAAATTGTCCACTGGAATTATGTAATATATAGAATAAAAAAATAGACTAATATATTTCCAATAATTCCAGTATTATCATTATTGCTAACCTCTATCGCTTTATTAAGCTATTATTGCATATTAAACATTTTTTCTTCTTACAAATTATTTCTGTTATGCTCAAATTTGAGGAGTAACTTATGAATGATATAACCATGATAGGACATATTTCCAGAGATATCATGATCTATAAGGAAGATGAAGTGAGACTGACAGGTGGACCTGTTATCTATTCCTCTGCTGCTGCTGCAAGATCAGGTAAAAAAATACAGGTAATCACCAGTGCATCAGTAGATGCAGAAAAAGAACTTGACGGGATGAGAGCGGATGGGGTTGATGTAATAAGGCTTGATTCACAGGCTACTACAAGTATAGAAAATATATATTTTTCTGCAGACAAAGAAAAAAGAAAAGTTACACTTCTATCACAGGCCGATCCATTTACAATAAAAAGCATGCCGGAAACCAACAGCATAATTTATCATCTTGCCGGTTTATTCAGAGGAGAAATTCCAGATGAGTTTATACCCTATCTTACCAAAAAAGGGAAAATCGGAATAGATGCACAGGGTTTACTCAGATGCAGTGAGAACGGGAAGCTTCTTTTCAAGGACTGGGACTCAAAAAAAGAGCTTCTTCCAATGATCACCTACCTAAAAACAGATGCTGCAGAGGCTGAAATACTAACTGGAGAAACAGACAGGAGGAAAGCTGCCTATATCCTTACCTCCTGGGGGGCAAGGGAGGTCATGGTTACACACAATACTGAAGTGATAGTGCTTGTAGATGGAAAGATTTACAGTGCTCCATTTACACCTTCAAATCTTTCAGGCAGAACAGGACGAGGTGACACAACCTTTGCTGCATATCTTGCCTGGAGACTTGATCATGGCCCTGATGAATCAGTCCATTACGCAGCGGCACTCTGCTCAATAAAAATGG
>CBDVAD010000035.1:0-15219 GCA_965371875.1 uncultured bacterium | reverse complement strand
CTCTACAGGGACGGAGGAACAGATATAATTGGTCCCAGTGAGGAAGTTAATAAAATTATCAATAATCCGGAAGATGATCGTTTCCCTGAAGCGCTTGATATACTGGTAATTCAGGATGATGCTGTTTCTGTTCAGGAAGACCTTGATGCTGTTCTTGGCAATGCAATTTCCGGACTTCTAATAGTTGTACTTGTTCTCTTTTTATTTTTGGGTTTAAAGGAAGCGCTTATTACAGCTTTAATTATACCTTTTTCATTATTTATTGCCTTTATGGCTATGAACAGCGCAGGAATGACATTTAATACAATGACACTTCTTGCAATGATAATTGCTTTGGGACTGCTTGTTGATAACGCAATAGTAGTAATGGAGAATGTAGCAATATTCAGGGAGAAAGGCATGTCCCGGATCCAGGCGGCAAAGGAAGGCACAGCAGAAGTAGCACCTTCTATCCTTGCAGCTACTCTCACAACAATGGCTGCTTTTATCCCTATCGCATTCATGGGAGGCAGAATTGGTTTAATAATAAGTGTAATACCTATGACAATTATTTTTATAATTGGTGCCTCATTGATTATTGCACTGAGCATTACACCTACTTTAAGCTCCAGATTACTATCTAAAAAAACAGGCCCTAAGGAAGTGCGAAAATTTTCCATGGTACGTGAACTTGTGGAAGCTGTTCTTATTGTCGGATTATTTATGGTTGCATTTTTCACTGATGGCAAACCTGGATTATTATCCTTTGTTATGGGGCTGGTGATGGCGGGTGTTTTTGCAGTTCGAATTTTTTCCAGATATAAGGGTATTGATGCTTTTGGAAAAGCTGCTGTCTCATATGAGAAATTCTTAACCCGGCTTATTAAAAGACGAAGAAACAGAATTATTGTTCCTTTAATAGCTCTCATGGCCCTTATAGGGGTAATGTCTACCATACCTCTGGGACTTTTAAAAATAGAACTTTTTCCTGTAAAAGATGAATCATCTCTATATGTCATTATATCTACCCCGGAATTCAGCTCCCTGGATGATACGGATGCTGTAACAAGAAGGATAGAGGATATGCTTTTGGGAATTGACGGTGTAAATACAATCTATTCAGAAGTTGGAGTAGATTCTATGAGAGAATCAGAGATTGTTCTTAATCTTAAATCCGGGGAAGAAAGATCCTGGACAACAAAGGAAATGATCCCAACTCTTCTTAAGCAGGTTATGACAATTTCCGGTGCTAAGATTACAATTGGAACAGTTGCGGGGGGGAAAACGGCAAACAGTCCCTTACAGATTAAGCTGATTGGAAATGATATGGACCAGCTTTCCTTATCCTCCAGAGATTTTGTTAAATTGCTTGGGAGTATTGAAGGAGTTGGCAATCCTTTTACAGATATGGAATCCGGTTATCCTGAAGTTCAGGTTCTTATGAAACCTATAGTGGCAGCAGATCTGGGAGTTGATTCAACTACTCTTGGTAATACTGTTAAAACTGTTATAAGCGGTCAGATATCCGGAACCCTCCTGACAGCAGATGGTGACTTAACAATGCGTTTTGCTACAAAAGAGAGTAAAATAGATTCTGTTCAGGATCTGGAAAAGATTTTTATAGTACTTAAAGATGGAAGCAGAGTTTCTCTGACACAAGTCGCAACTTTGGCAGAAACTAATGGACTTGGAACAATTCGTCATAATGGCGGGGACCGAACTGTCACTGTCTATGGTTTATTGATGCCGGATGCAAATATAAGGGATATTGTGGCAGCTTTTGATGATCTTATGAAAGATACAGAACTTCCTGATGGTCTCCGATATGAATGGGCAGGTGAGGCAGCAGATTTGGATGCTTCTTTTAGTGAGATGACAGTTAATCTTGGTCTGGCCATGCTTGTTGTTTTCTTTATTTTAGCAATGCAGTTTAACTCTTTAACACAGCCCCTGGTAATTTTACTTTCAGTTCCCATGGCCATTATTGGTGTTTTTTCAGGATTGCTGCTTACTGGAAACAACTTTGGACTTTATGCCTTTATGGGGGTAATAGCCCTGGTTGGTATTGCCGTTAACGATGCAATTGTTCTGGTTGATACGGTTAACAGGAATAGAAAGGAAGGTATGGGCCTTGCAGCATCGTTGACTGATGCAGGACGAAGCAGATTTGGACCTGTTCTTGCAACAACTCTGACTACCATTGGAGGAATTCTTCCTTTGGCCTTTAAAGATGAAAATTTTGCCCAGCTAAGTATATCCCTGATATTCGGCCTTATGGCTTCAACTATATTAACACTGATTGTTCTCCCCATTATTTATCATATTGTGGAAGACGCAAAGGTTAAGTTTAAAAAAATAATTCCAATATTTATTGATGAGGAGATAGAGAAATGAAATTAGATAAATTGATTTTTGTTTCCATAATAATAACAGTATTTATATTTTCTGCCTGTACTAAGCCGGCAGAACAGACTTCGGCAGCCGGCACACCTGCTGCCCCTTCACAAAGTGGTTCCACAGAAGCTGTAGTGGCTGATCTTGCAAGCCCGCCTCCGGGTTCAAATGCAGACCAGGCAAAATGGGATACCTTTGATGATGCTAAGAAACAGGCCTCCTGGGACAAATATGTTGCAGATAATACTGCGGCTGCAGACAGTGGCGGAGAAGCCTCAGCACCTCTAGAAGAGGAAGTAGTTAGAACTCCAGGCAGTGGAGGTGGTGGTGGAGGAGGTGGATCTTCTATCATATCTGTTACTGTAGGGGAACTTACCAAAGCGCCAATGAACCTTTACTACTACGGTCTTGGAGAATTAAAAGCCGGTGAGGAAATCCGGGTTGCACCTGGATCGACAGGAATAGTTGCTTCCCTGTATGTTTCGGAAGGTGACTTTGTAGAACCTGGTGATCTGTTGTTTTCTCTTGATAACAATGATCTGGTTAAAAATATAGAACGTTCCAGTGAAAAATGGAACAACGATCTTGAACTTGCTTCTATTAAGCTGAGTGAAGCCAGTGCAAATTATGAAGCTACCAGCAGTTTGTATTCAAAGGAACTGATAGCAAAATCTGAGTTTGATAAAGCCCAACAGGTCTGGGAAGAAGCTGAACTGAATTATGAGAAAATTCAGCTTGCAAAAACCATAGAGATAGAAAATCTGCAGGTGAACCTTCGAACCACTGTTGCTATCAGTACAGGGCGTGGATATGTATCGAATATAACCTTTAGAAAAGGGGAGCAGGTAAATTCAGGAGATTATGTAGAGATTATTGATATTGAAAAAATAGCAATTACTGTGCAGGTACCGGAAAATATAATTACGAGAATTAAACAGGGTCAAAGAGTAGTCGCCAAGCAGGCCTCTGCACCTGCGTATATACTTGAAGGAGTGGTTACAGGTATGGGACTTAAGGCTGACAGTAACCGTACTTATGAAGTAATAGCAGAGTTTGACAATCCCAATCAGAAACTTTTACCAGGTATGCTTATGGAAGCCCAGATTCAGATGGTTCAGTACAGTGCCAATTTTATTGTACCTAAAGAAAGTGTTATTACTGAAGGAGCTGATCAGTTTATATTCCGGATAAAAGATGGAGTTGCTGAGAAAGTGCCTGTTGAGACAGGTCAATCCAGGGGTATTCTCATACAGATAAATGGCCCTGTAAAAGAGGGGGACCTTCTTGTTCTCCAGGGGCAGACCTACCTTCAAAAGGGTACTGCTGTAAATGTAGTTGATACAAGAGGATATCTACCGAAAAGTACGGAGTTTTAATATGCAGGAGAGTATACTTTTATATTTCCAGGAAATAGGCACTCCTATTCTTGATTTCTTTTTTAAACTGGCTACTATGCTTGGAGAAAAGAATATTCTGATAGCTATTATTGCCTGGGTATTCTGGAATATAGATAAAAAGAAAGGATTTATCCTTAGTTATACTCTCCTTTTCTCTCTTTTTTTAAATGCACTGATAAAGATTTCTTTTCATCGTCCAAGACCTTTTCAGCAGATTCCTGAGATTACAGGGAAAAGAATTCAGACTGCAACAGGATATGCATTTCCCAGCGGACATACACAGGGAGCAGCAACATTTTATATGACACTGGCATTGCTGTTTAAGAAAAAATGGATGTATGGAACGGCAGTTTTACTATCACTTCTGGTTGCATTGTCAAGAATCTATCTGGGGGTTCACTGGCCGGTGGATGTTATTGGAGGACTGTTAATTGGTTATGCAGTTTCATTAGTTATGTATCGTATTCTAAACTCTTTATACGATAAACCAAAGCAGAGAGATCGCTTTATTATGTTATCATCTTTTGCAGTGGTTCTTGTTCTCCTGATATTTATTGCAGTTAACAGATTCTATTTTAATGGGGAATTCATTATTACAGATATGGTAAAGACTGTAGGTGTTTTTACCGGGGCATCAATAGGATTTATTCTGGAAGAGAGAGTGGACCCATTTGCTGTTCCAGGCAGTCTTATAAAAAAGATTCTACGATTTGTTGTTGGACTTAGCCTGACTCTTGTACTTCTTTCCGGTTTAAAACTTGTATTTCCATCTGCAGACCTCTTCCATTTTGTTAGATATGGTCTGGTTGGTTTATGGATTACCTGGTTATTTCCTTCTATTGGGAAACGGATTGGGTTGTTTTCGTAACATCCGTATGGTGGGCAAAGGCCGTTATGGGGTTTCCCATAACGGCCGTGCCCACCATACGGGTTTTCGTGAATACTTTCCTGTTTAGATCGATATAATATGCCAGTACTTCAGATCGGCGCAATCCGGGGAAATTTCACCTATTTGCCATCCTGGTGCTGTCATCTCAGTAAAGTAGTATGGTTTACCGTTAAGTTCAAGATACTCACCGGTGGAGGGTACATTCAGACCGAGCATTGCATGAGCATATTCATCGCTATAGTAAATAGCAGTATCGTATCCCAATTGTTTCAATATCAAGGCAGCAAGAACAGATTTTGAGTCACAGTCACCGGCATTTCTATATAACAGATCTGCTGGTGAGTATAAGCCGTAATAGTTATCCGGTATCTCGTATGGTATCTGTTGAATAAAATCAATTATAATTTCCAGAGTTTCCCTGTCAGAAAGTTCATTTTTTTCCTGAAACCAGATAAAAGAAGAAGCAAGATTATTAAGTCTCTCTTTATTGTTTGATATTATGATGTTATATACTCCTGCCCAGAAATCCGCATTGGATATCTTCCTTTTTGTAGATTTTTTAGTTGATTTCTTTTCACTGGGGGTAGGTGCAGTTATAGTATTTGAATCGAGGTTTTCCAGTTCGAAAATTGAAGTCTCCAGATAAGGTATGTAGATGTGCCAGTTTGAACGCCAGTTTGTATCATAGGATTCCCATTTTGAAAGTTTGGGAATAAAATCATCCGGGAAAAGAGCATTTTCCGATTGAATAAGTGTCGATAAATTATTTTCCATTTCTTCAAATTGTCTGAATTCGAATGATGGGGATAGAATATCAACAAAAAACAATTTTATTGACGGCAGGAATATCAGGAACCATGAAAGTAATATAAGTATGGTCAAAATAGGATGTCGTTTTTTACGGTGATCGTCCATAATAAGCCCTTATCCGAAGGGTGTCAGGCCTGTATTATTCAGACCGGGAGTAAACTGCAGTACCTGAAGCAGTTTTTCAATACCATTTTGTAAAAATAGGGCCAGTGTAATAATAATTGAAGCCATTAGAATTGAAACTGCAATATTATTCTTTTTGATCTCTTCAAATTCATCAATATTATGAGTTAACCATGTAAAACCTTTGACACCGAACCATAATGAAATAATACTTATAAACAGAGAAACAATAAACTGTAATAGTGACATACTAAGATTTCCCAACATGCCTGGAAGTCCATCATCGTTGTAGAATATTGCACGAAAAATTGATTGTATAAGAGGGTTTACTGAGGATTTCATCATTAGACCCATGGCAAAAATAAAACTTCCCGATAGAATTGCTACAGCAATATTATTTTTCTGAAGCTCCTCTTCCTCATTAATATTTTTAGAGAGACTGGAGAACATTTTGAATCCTGTAAAAAGGATAAAGATGCCCAGAATCAGTGAAAGTAAAAGTGTGGAAATACCGCTTAAAACTACTAAAATATTCATCTGCTGCTCCTCAATGTTTATATTATTTTGAGTGGAAAAGGGGAAAAAGTCAATCAGGACAGCTTTTTGTGGAATTTAATAATACTTGCAGCAAATATTCCAGTTCCCAGTAGAAAGAGAGGAAGAATCTGGTCAAACAGGAATAATAGTGGGGTCGCTTTCAGATAGATTTCTCTTACAGATGTCATCATATAACGAAGCGGGTTAATAAAAGTAATAAGTTTCAGGGGGCCAGGCATATTCTCGATGGGGATGAAAAACCCGCTTAACAATATCATCATAACCATTATGAACCAGGTTAGGAATAGAGCTTGCTGTTGAGTTTTTGCTGTAGTAGATACGAAGAGCCCTAATCCCAGTGTTGTAAAAAGATAGAGAAAAATAATTAGATATAGGCTGAAGAGTGATCCTTCCAGATGAATTTTAAAAATAAAATCTGCTAGTTTTAAGATAATTATGAGTTCGATAAAGGAATAAATCAGATACGGAATCTGTTTACCAAGAATCAGTTCAATCTTTCCCAGGGGGGTAACCATCAGCTGTTCGAGGGTTCCGGCTTCCTTTTCTTTGACAATACTCATGGACCCAAGCATAAGGGTAATTATTGTTATTATCATTACTACAATTCCCGGTACCATGAAGGCCTGGTCTCTCAGTTCCTGATTATACCAATAGTGTGTATTGATTATTACGTTTCCTCCTTTTGACAGATATTCCTCCCTAACATGGATAGGAGCGAGCTGAAGAGCGCTTTCGGCTGCTATCTGTTTCAGGTATCCGAATGCGGTGAGCGCCTGATTCCCATTGACAGAATCCAGAACTGCCAGTATATCCCCGCGTGCATTTTTTCCAAGATTCCTTGAAAAATCCGGGGGAATGTATATTCCTATCACCGCGTTCCAGGTTCGGATATCTTTCTCCATGTTGTCATAATTATCTGCAATGCCGATTATGTCAAACCTGTCATTATTGGAAACTTCCTCAACAAACTGTCGGCTGATAGATGTCCTGTCCAGATCACATATTATCGTTTTCACATGTTCCGTTTCCATGGTAAGGGAATAACCCAGAAGTATGAGTTGCAGTATAGGAGCAGCGATAAGGAATCTGAGCATGAATCTGTCGGATTTTATCTGGAGGACTTCTTTTTTGATCATTGCAGCGATTCTTCTCATTTTAGTTCTCCAGATACGTCTTAAATCTGTGGATCGATATTCCGAGAAAAACAATGCTGAAAAGGATGAGCACGGAAATATAGAAAAGCAGTTCTCCTTGCGTATTCCCTTTAAGCATCAGACCCCGGATAATCACGAGAAAATATCTGGCTGGAATGAGCCAGGATACCATCTGCAGAAGTTTAGGCATGGCTTCAAGTTGAAATATGAACCCGGAGAGGAAGAGGGTAGGCAGCATAGTTGCCCCCATGGCTATCAGCATTGCCGATAGCTGTGTTGATACGAGTGTGGATATGAGGACACCAAAGGAAAGCCCGGTAAGGCAGTATACAAAGAGATAGAACAGCAGGGAGCCGTAGCTGCCGCGGATAGGAACTCCAAAAAGCACTACCCCGCATACAATGATAAAAATGCCTATAACAATTGATAGTATGAGATAGGGTATCACTTTCCCCAGAATTACTTCATATGCATGTACGGAGGAGAGTTTTATCAAGTCGAATGTTCCCTGCTCTTTCTCTCTTGCGATTGTCATGCTGGTAAGAAGGGCTGAAACCATAATGATGATAAGGGCTGTAAGCCCGGGAACGAAGAAGAACGCGCTGTTCAACTCGGAATTGTAGGCATAGTAGGGAATAATGTTTATTGGCAGTTCATCACCTCCCCGCAGGCTGGAAGAAAACGCCATAATTATTCCGGATATGTATTGCCGTATTATCACAGCCCTGTTGCTGTCTGAGCCGTCAATTATCACATCCACCATAGGGAATCCGTCGGAATTCAGATCTTCGGCGAAACCGTCGGGGATTGTAACCACGGCGTGAAGTAATCTTCTCTGAAATAATTCGTTTAGATCTCCATCATAACTGCTGATTGAAAAAAACTTACTTCCTTGAAATTCCGACTCAAGTTCCCTGCTTAATGAAGATTTATCGTAATCGTCAATTATTAGATTGATATTATTGATCTCAAGGTTCATAGCATAACCTAAAAGAATCATCTGGACGAGGGGGAGGATGAAAAGGATCATAAGTGTTCTATAGTCCCTTATGATGTGTTTAAATTCTTTTATGATAATTCCTACCAGGCCCATAGTTATAAATCCTCACTCTTTCTTCGGTCCAGTTCTATTGCCCGGATAAAAGCATCATTGAGATTTGTAGAGGAGTATTTCTCTTTAAGTGATTCGGGAGATTCAATATCAATGACTCTTCCAAAATTCATTATCGCGATCCGGTCGCAGTATTCTGCTTCATCCATGAAATGTGTAGTAACAAGAACAGTCTTTCCCTTACTGCTTAACCTGTATATCTCTTTCCAGAAATTGCGTCTTCCCAGTGGATCGACACCGGATGTAGGCTCATCCAGGAATATCACTTCAGGATTGTGAAGTAACGCACAAGCGAGTCCGAGCCTCTGCTTGAAGCCCATCGGCAGGTCTGAAGTTTTTATTCTGTTTAAAGATTGTAATTCAAGACGATCTGCAAGTTTCTGTTTCTCTTCTGTTATTACCTTAGTCGGAACCCCATATATGCTTCCAAAAAATTCCATGTTTTCACCAGGACTTAAATCCGTATAGAGCGAGAATTTTTGAGACATGTAACCGATATGCTGTTTGACTTTCCCCGGCGTTTTTCTGACCGAAATCCCTCCTACCTGAATATCTCCTGAAGTGGGTTCAAGAAGTCCGCATATCATTCTAATTGCAGTTGTCTTCCCGGCGCCATTTGCTCCGAGGAAACCAAAGACCTCCCCTTTTTTAACTGAAAAAGAAATATTGTTCACTGCGGTAAAGGCCCCGAATTTTTTGGTAAGGTTCTCAATAATTATCGCAGCATCACCGGTGGGTTTCATTACTGTCCTCCGATAAAATACGGGAGATAAAAAGATCTTCCAGTTCCGGAAGTATCTTCTTTATCTGGAATGAAACGCCCGAAGATACTATTCTCGTTTTAATTTCTTCAGGAGTCGGGGTGCCGGACATGACTGCATGGACTTTTTTACCCGACATGAAAACCGCTTCCCCGAAGAAGATTTCCTTAAGCAAATCTATATACTCCTGCGGCCTTTTTCCTGGAACTACAAATTCAAAAAGGCTTTTGTTGAAATCTTTTATCAGACTTGCAGGCAGCCCATTTTCGACAATTTTTCCCCTGTGCATCATGTATATATAATTACACTTCAGGGCCTCATCCATGTAGGGTGTGGAAACCAGAATGGTGATGCCCCTGGACTGCAGCTCATGAAGCATGTTCCAGAATTCCTGTCTTGAAAGGGGATCAACGCCAGTGGTCGGTTCGTCCAGTACAAGAAGATCAGGGTCGTTCATCAGGGCGCACGAAAGGGCAAGTTTCTGTTTCATCCCTCCGGATAGGTTTCCAGCCCGTGTTTCGGAGAAGGATTCAAGCCGGCTGAAACGGTAGAGTCTGTCTCGTTTCTCTGAATATACACTTCTGTCAATTTTGTGAATTCTGGAATAGAATTTTAGATTTTCTTCCACTGTAAGATCGGTGTAAAGGGAAAATGTCTCCGGCATATATCCAGTATGTTGTCGTATTGATGCCTTATCTTCATCAGGATCTGTCGACAGGACTGAGAGTGTCCCCTTGTCCCGTTTGAGCAGAGAGAGAGCTATCTTCATCATGGTGGATTTACCTGCGCCGTCAGGACCGATGAGGCCTGTTATGCTTCCCTCAGGAACTTCCAGATTCACTCCTTTCAGCGCCTCGACCATCCCGAAATATTTTACTATTCCGTCAGCCTTTATTAGATCAGTCATTGTTGTCTTCCTGCAGATACACATTTATGGGCATACCGATTTTTAAGATCCTATCCGGGTTTTCAAAACTTATTTTTACCCCATAGACCAGGGCCTTCCGATTGTCCGGAGAAAGTATCTCCTTGGGTGAAAATTCGGCCCTGGAGTTTATATGGCTTATTTCCCCTCGGAAGGCATAATTGGATATCTTTGCCTTTACAGGGTCCCCTGGCGTGATTTCTGTAAGGGCCGATTCAGATACGTAAATTTGACACCAGACATTGTCAAGATTGACCAGATCGATAACCGGGCGCAGGGGGGGGATGAATTCATTCCGCTCAAAATAGATCTTATCGATATACCCGTCAGAAGGGGCTGTCAGTATCGTCTTTGACATGGTATCTTCGACCTGGGCGATCTGGTACTGAAGGTTTTCCTGCTGACTCTTCAGAAGCTGAATCCTGATCTCCACAGATCGCCGGTCTCTGTTCCATTTGTCCACCAGAAGCTTAAGGTCCCTTACAGTCTGATCAGAAACTGCCTCCTGTTTCAGGAGGGCTAGATTTTTCTGATACATGGTATTGTAATGGTCATAGGTTTCGCCGATCTGTTCAAGATTGATCTCCAAATCCTTTTCCTGTAAATAAATCTGGTCGAGACTGGAATAGAGACTTTTCTGTTGAAGATTCAGAGATGTGGCATCGATATTCCCCAAAATTGCACCTTTTTCCACCCAGTCTCCTTCAGATACTTTCAGTTCGACCAAACGATCACTGACTGGTGAGGAGAGGGTGTAGGTTTCCCCTTCTATTATTCCGGTGAAACTGGTTCTATCCGGATTGTTCCCGCATCCCGAAAAGATCATACCTATAATGATTAGAATTAAACCTATGCGTAATATTCCCTTTTCCATAGAAGCCTCCATTATTTTTTCCACATCGGTTCATTAATATTAAACAATATCTGCTGGTACATGGAGAGGTACTGAATCCTCAGGCGTTTCTCCCTTATATCAGCTTCTGTAAGTTCCTGTTCAGAACTGAGAATATCCATGGTTGATTTTTGACCGGCCTTCCATAGTTTCCTGATAAGCTCATATTTCTTCTTTTTAAGGTTGTAAATATCCAGGGCCTCCTTTCTCTGGTTCTTTAAAGATACAAGCTCATCAAGCTTCCTTATGGTATCAAAGTACAGGGCCCTCATATATGATTCCCTGCTCTTTATATTCTGACTCAGTGAAAGATCATCCCTGTTCAACAGTGATGTCCGTCTTCCTCCCTCCCAGAGAGTAAGCTGCACTTTAAGCCCGGCAGTAAAATAGAGCTGCCAGTCTGAACCAATGAAATTTGTTCCAGGAAGACCGTAATGAACCCCTCCTGTTCCGGAGACATGCGGGTAAAAAGATGCTTCACTGATTTTTTTCTTGAGTTCAATATTTCTTTGGGTAAAATTAAAGAGAGCCAGTTCCCCGTTAGCTGCCAGCTTATCTTCTATTCCCTGAAGATTGTCAGTATGTAAGAGCTCCAGATACTCTTTCGGAATTGTAAGTTTATCAAGATCGGAGATGCCTGTAAGCTCCGATATCTGCATGAGTATCTTTCTCCTGCCGCTTTCAAGGTTTAGTTTTTCCTGTTCAAGCTCTTTTAGTTTACTTTGAATATCAAGGAGGTCCAGTTCCGAGGAGAAACCATGGTCAACAAAAAGCTCTACCTGGTCCAAATTAAACTCAAGTCTCTTCATGCTTGTTGTCAGAGTCTCAATGCTCAATGTTGACAGCGTATATGAGTAAGCCAGCTGCAGAATTGTCTGATTGATTACATCTTCCCTTAAGGTTTTTTTCCATAATTCCTGGTTAAGACTGTTTTCTGAAAGAAGCAGGGCGTATTTTCGTGAAAACCCGTCAAAAATAATCTGATTCATGTTAATGCTGAAATCGTATGTGAAGTTTGTTCCAAGCTCCGTGGTTCCACCTCCCATTCCGAGAGAAGAAAGATCCAGTACCGGAACTTCAGATTTATATTGAATATTCCCTATCGCTCCGATAACAGGGTAATATACGGAGGCTCCATCCCTGCGTTCAAGGATCTTTTTTTCAATCTCATCATTGATTATTGAAAGGCTGTAATCGTTGTGTGCCGCAGCGTAAAAGGATTCATTCAGAGAGTAGGTGGTTCCCCATATCATATCCACAGAGAGAGAAATTATTATGAAAAACAGTATTCGTTTTTTCATTTTTCCTTCCTGAATTTTATAGACTCCCAGATAAAGCTGAACACCTCTTCTTCCCCCCCCCATTACCGGAGCTGTTGTTCATATGAATCTCCTTTGTGATTTCCGTTAATTAAATGGTTTAACCATATAATTAAAGATAATCAGGTTTTTACGATCTATCAATGAACATACATGATTTCAAAAGAAAACTTAGGTGTTTTTTCTCCTCAGCCTTTTGATTCTTTTTATCTTATTGTGATATACTCACGATAATTTTACTTGCGAGGTTGAGACATTGAGAAAACTTTTATTTTTATTTATTACAGTAATTATAGTATTCGGACTTTCCAGTTGTGGTGGAAGCGGATTAAATGGACGTTATATTGATATATGGGATTTTCATGAAGATGGTGATGCTGTTTCTGTATATGAATTTACGAGAAAGGGAGATCTTATACAAAGTTTAAATATAAATCCTAATGAATCCCTTAACTTCAAGGGTGTTGAAGATACTGTTTCCGGAAAATATGAGCTGGATGATAGTATTCTTAAAATTATTCTTGATGAGGGTAGTTATGAGATGAAGGTTCTTGAAAATACAAAAGAATATATTATATTTGGTATTCCCCAGGCTGATGGCTCGGTCTGGGAAAGGAAGTTTCTAAAAGAGTAGGATCTCAGGAATCCATCACTCTTTCAATTGTATTTTTCAGTTCTGTCATGAGGTACGGCTTGGTAAGGGATTCACTAAAGCCGTAAGATTTATAATCAGACATGACAGGACTGTTGGAATAGCCGCTTGAGATAATAGTTTTTACCTTTGAATTGATATGCTTCAGCTGTTCCATTGTTTCAATACCCCCCATTCCACCTGGGATGGTAATATCCAGAATTACAAGATCGATATTTAAAATTTTATATTTTTCAATTGCCTGTTTACCATTTAAAACAGTAGCAACTGTATGTCCCAGTTTCTTAAGCATCCTTTCCAGCATATTGCATATCATCTCTTCATCATCCATAACAAGAATTGAATATGAGGTTTTATTTGGTTTTATAACAGTTTCTTTTTGGACGTCCTTGCCTGATTCCTGATCTCCTGTTACAGGAAGGTATATAGAGAATACAGTTCCCTTTCCCTGCTCTGAGTGTACATCTATAAACCCCGCATGTTTATGAACAATTGAATGACTTACAGCAAGACCAAGACCGCTTCCTGTTTCTTTTGTGGTAAAATAGGGATCAAAGATATTATCAATATCATCTTTATTTATACCTGTCCCTGTATCTTTTATTTTAACCCTAATATAGCTGCCATGCCTGGGATGGTTTTTGTTAAAAGTTATATTATCACAGCTGGCAGAGATAACTCCTCCATCAGGCATAGATTCCATACTGTTTAGAATAAGATTTTGTATTACCTGGTTAATCTGGTGTTTATCTACTTCAGTTGTCCATAATTCTTCAGGAATAGACCATTCTGCTTTTATATTACTTCCATGAAGGATAAACTCAATAGATTCTTTTACTATTTCCCCAATAGATGCATTTTTCTTTACAGGAGCTCCCCCTTTGGAAAAAGTAAGAAGTTTTTGAGTTAATGAAGTGGCCCTGTGGCATCCTTTTGAAGCATTATTAATATATCTGCTGAATTCTTCATTGTTTGATTTACCTAAGACTGCAAGATCTATATTACCCAGAATACCCGTCAGAATGTTATTAAAATCATGAGCAATCCCGCCAGCCAGTATTCCCACACTTTCCAGCTTTTTTAATTTCAGGATATCTGCTTCTCTCTTTTTTTCGAGTGTCACATCTCTAAAAACAAGAACAACTCCGAGTATGTTCCCGTCAGAATCCTTTATTGGAGCACCACTGTCTGCAATTGGAATTCTGTTGCCTTTTTTATCTATAAGTAATGTATGGTTTGAAAGAGTTACTATAGCTGCAGTTTTTATTACTTTCTCTACCGGAGAATCCTGAATTCTCCCTGTGGTTTCACTTATTATATTAAAAACTTGACTAACTGGTCTTCCTTTTGCTTCTGTTATTGTCCATCCGGTAAGTTTTTCTGCTACATCATTTATAAGGGTAATATTTCCCAATATATCAGTAGTAATAACTCCATCACCTATACTTCTAAGTGTTACTGACAGTCGCTCTCTTTCTTCTGCAAGATCTTTCTCTATTTTCTGTCGTAATAAAGCACTTGCAAATGTCTGACCGATAATCTGCAGTCTCTGAACAAGTTTCGGAGCCATATGAAAATGTGGTTTTGTGCTTGAAAAAGCCAGGGCTCCCATAAATTTATTTTCAACTACAAGAGGAAGGACCAGAACAGAAAGAGCACCAATAATCTTCATACTGGCTCTATCTATGCTTGCTTCTTCAGGAAAGGCGTCCAAATCAGGAATAACAACAGATTTTTTCTCCCTTAGTTGAGTATTCATCCATGGAAATAATTCTTCAGGATCATAGGGAATAACCTCTTTTCCATCTTTTGATCTCCATGAAGTGGTAATATAAAATCTATCCTGGTCGTTAAGTTTGAAGATTAGTGCTCTGTCAATACCAATTATTTCTGCCGCTTTATGGAGCCAAAATGTAATCTTATCACCAATTTCATCAGTCCTGATAGAAATAAAGTCTCTTGACAGATCAGCAAGTAAGCTTTCGTATTGTATCCTTTCTTCAAGTTGCTTTTTATCCTGTTCAGTCTTTATTACTGAAGAGAAAATATTGATAATGAATCTTAGTTTTTGGATGAAGATTTTATCCCATGATACAACTTTTGTCTTATAGGCAAATAAAAATGATCCCACTATCTGGTTCTCTGTTCCCAGTGGGAAAAAAATAAATGATGATGTCCCCATTTTCTTCAAATTCTGTTTATCAATTTCTGCTTCTTCCGGGAGTTCATTATAAGATGAGACAGCTACAAGCTCT
>CBDVAD010000034.1:0-15277 GCA_965371875.1 uncultured bacterium | reverse complement strand
CAGTCCGGTGCTATAGGGCGAAGGTACAGGCGTATGGATGAAGTTGGAACTCCCTACTGTGTTACTGTTGATTACGAAACAAAAGAGGATAAGACAGTTACCATAAGGTTCAGGGATTCTATGGAGCAGGAACGTATTCCTATATCCAGTCTTGCAGAACGAATAAGAAAAGCCAATAAAGAATACAGGAGAGAATAGTAATGTCCAGTGGTCTGGAAGTCCTCAAAGAAAGAGGATTTATTAAACAATGCACAGATTTCGAAAAACTTGACAAATTGATGTCTGGAAAAAAAATAAGTTTCTATGTAGGGGTCGATCCCACAGGAAAAAGTCTGCATGTAGGACATATGGTTCCTCTGTTTGCTATGGCACATCTCCAGCGGGCAGGGCATAGGCCTCTGTCTCTTGTTGGCGGCGGAACTGCACTGATTGGAGACCCTTCCGGTAAAACAGAGATGAGAAAAATCCAGACAGTGGAGCAGATACAGGAAAATGCAGAATCTATAAAGAAGCAGATTGGTAAGATTATAGATTTTAGTGAAGACAAGGCACTTATGTTAAACAACTACGAGTGGCTTGGTCCATTGAACTATATTAAATTTCTAAGGGATATCGGCCGCCATTTTTCTGTAAACAGGATGCTGGGTTTTGAAACATACAAAATGCGCCTGGAGACAGGGTTGTCATTTATTGAATTTAACTATCAACTGCTTCAATCCTACGATTTTCTTGTACTTAATCAGCAGTATGACTGTCAATTACAAATTGGTGGTGACGATCACTGGGGTAATATTGTTGCCGGTGTTGATTTAACAAGAAGGGTCGAGTCAAATGAAGTTTTTGGATTGACCTTTCCTCTGGTTACCAGGTCTGATGGTAAAAAGATGGGTAAAACTGAAAAAGGAGCTGTGTTCCTTGACTCCGATCTTTTTTCTCCTTATGAATATTTTCAATACTGGAGAAATGTTGCTGATGCTGATGTTGAAAAATTTCTTCTTCTTTTTACTTTTATGTCAGTGGAAGATATTAAGGAACTGGGAAAACTGGAAGGTCAGGATATTAACAGAGCCAAAGAAGTTCTTGCTTACGAACAGACCAGAATTATTCATGGTCAGGCAGAAGCTGACAAGGCCAGAGAAGCAGCCAAAGCTGCCTTTGCGGCCCAGGGCAGCGCTTCCGTGGACAGAAGTGGAATTCCTTCTATAACGATAAACAGCTCAGAACTTGATTCGGGCATAAATGTTATGGATCTGTTCGCAAGGACAGCACTGTGCAGCTCTAAAGGTGAAGCCAGAAGACTTGTAACCCAGGGTGGAGCATCGATAAATGGTCAAAAAATTACAGATATTGAAAAAAGTATTGATCTGTCATTTGTAGAGGATGTTGAACTGCTGTTAAAAGCGGGAAAGAAGAGATATTTCAGGATAATTGTTGATTGATGTAGAGACGTAGCATGCTACGTCTCTACCTTGAAATAGGAATGTGCCCAATGTTAAATGGAAAAGGGCATAAAAAAACCCTCTCCAAAGGAGAGGGTGTAGGTGCCGCCGAACAGAATTGAACTGTTGACACGAGGATTTTCAGTCCTCTGCTCTACCGACTGAGCTACAGCGGCACTGTGGAGACATTTATACAAATAATCGGGAGAACTGTCAACCCGGTACAGATAAATATATCCGGTGGAAACGGGAAACAGAATGTACCGTGGGCAACCAGTAGCGTGGGCAGGAAGACAGGATCATATCCTGTCTTCCTGCCCACGTTACATTGATACATTGACCACAAAAAGACACTACGTTATTATGGCCTATGGATCAGAAAGGCAGGCTGCAAAAAGCATACCAGGCAGGTACTGGTGTGAAAACGTCAAAACAAATATCTCCTAAGAAGAAATCAGTGAATGATGATGATATTGAAGTTGATATCAAGACTGATGGTTCCGGAAGAACTGTAGATAAAGACTCCCGGCAGGAAACAAAAAATGTTGAAACACCACTAAGGGGTTTCTTAAAAGTCGGAGGTGTTGATGGTTATCGAAAAGCTGCAAAATTCCTCCTTCTTCTTGGTAAAAGAGAGGCATCTAACGTACTTAAGCACTTTTCCGATATTGAAATAGAGGAAATAACCAAAGAAATTGCCAGTATTAAACAGATAAACAATGAAGAAGCAGCAAAAATTCTAAACGAATTCGGCTTCAGTAGAGGACGCAGATCTGCGTCCCCTACTGGCGGAATCGAAGTTGCCAAAAATATGCTAACCTCAGCATTTGGAGATGAAAAGGGAATTGCTATTTTTAAAAAAGTCATTCCCTTTAATGGTGAGAAACCTTTCTCCTTTCTGGAAGATCTTGAGTTCCAGCAGCTGACTATGATTCTTCGAAAAGAACCGGTGCATGTGCTTACAGTAATATTATCCTTTCTGGATGCCGTAAAGGCCTCTAAAATCCTCGAAAGTCTGCCTCCTGATGTTCAAACCACCCTTGTTACCCGGATGGCTGGCATGCAAAAAATAGCGCCTGAAGTAATTATGTCAATGGAAGAAGTTCTTATTGAGAGAATAAGAACCCAGGGCAAAGTGATTACCGAAGAAGTTGATGGACAGTCTGTTCTTGCAGAGATTTTGAAAAATATGGCTCTTTCCGATGAAGGACGTATATTGGATGATCTGGCGGATACAGATAAAATACTGTCTGAATCAGTCAGAGAAAAACTTTTTACAGTAGAAACTATATTATTTGTCAGAGATACTGATCTTGAGAAAATACTTCGTGATTTTTCAGATACAGAGATAGCCATACTCTTAAAGGGCCGGGATGAGGATCTGCGTAATAAGATTATTTTTAATGTATCCAGAAGGCGAATTGAATTTATTAAATATGAAGAAGATGCAACCGGCCCTATGCGTAAGTCTGATGTGGATAATGCTATGAAGGAATTTCTTGATTATTTAAAAGATCAGGAAATTCAGGGGAATATAGTTCTCTCCAGGGAAAAAGAGGAGTATATTTAGGGAGAAAGAAGGCAGTAGGGATCAGGCATGCCTGTTCCGTACGAATTGAGATATAGTAGGGGACAGGTATGCCTGTTCCTTCAAAAAGTATTGTATATATTTTGGAGGAGGATCTCTTGTATTCAACAGGCATCGCATATTTTCTATGGCTTATTTCCGGAGTAGGAGCTCTTGGATTTCATCGTTTTTATCTTGGGAAATTTGGTACTGGTCTACTGTATATGGTTACAGGTGGTCTGGGTGGTATTGGATCATTCTATGACCTTCTTACCCTTCCAATACAGGTTCGGGAAGCTAATTTAAGACTTGCCTACAGAGAAGCAATAAACGGTCGATATGTCCCAAGGGAACCTCGACATTTTTCAAATGATTTTAAAACTTCAATGAGGGATGAAATAAAAAAGGATAGTCTTGAAAGGGTTATCCTTAAAACAGCAAAAGATAATCAGGGTATTGTTACACCATCAGAGGTGGCCATTGAAAGTGGTATGAGTATTGATCAGGCAAAAAATGCCCTGGAGAAGTTAGTCACCAAAGGGCATGCAGATATCAGAGTAAGTAAAAGCGGTAGTATGGTTTATTTTTTTCAGGAATTTTCAAGAGGTATTGATCATCCGGATTTGGAAAATATGTTGTAGGAACAGGCATGCCTGTTCTGTACGAAGAGAGACAGTTGCGCGCCCCTCCTATCCCTCATGTAGTGTATTCTATGCGTGGAATTTCTCTCGTAGTTTAATCAGGTTTTGTCCGAAAATTTTATCTATTTCTTTTCCAAAATGATTGTGAATTTCGGCCAGATAGAAATCATGGGCAATGTAGCTTTCAATTGATTGAACAAGACCCCTGTTTTTAGTCCAGATAACCTGACACTTAACATTTCCTCCAAGGGCGCCGGTAACACACATCTCGGAATCAACTACACAATCAAGGGTCCTTCCCAGTTCCTCTACGGGACCCATGTTTTCAATATCATGATTATATGTTTCTCCAAAATCAAGTTTGTCTTTTCCATATATCAGTGTAAGAACCCTTACTCCCCGTTTGCTTGCAGCCCTGAGACTCTCTACCAATAATGGAAGCTCCTCTGACCATATACCAATAGAGATTGTACTTTTAGCTTTTGAAATAAGATCAGACGCCATTTTAAAAGCTTTCTCTTTGTTCTGCAGGTTCCAGACTGGGTCAAAATCGGAGACAAAGTCTACAGATTTAAGCCTTTCTTCCAGCTCCTCTGTAAACTGATTATATTCTCTCCTCAGTTTATCAACCAGATCATTTGGAGAAAGGGGGCTGAAGAGTTCCGGTTTTACACCTGTGGAAATTGCTACCCCTTTTTTAATCAATCTTCGGGTAATGTCAT
Source organism: uncultured bacterium (assembly GCA_965371875.1). Taxonomy (GTDB): domain Bacteria; phylum Spirochaetota; class Spirochaetia; order B11-G9; family B11-G9; genus JAJRQE01. The sequence continues at coordinate 10,908 of CBDVAD010000034.1, read as the reverse complement.
ATACTCTGGAATGGGGGACTCCGCAATTCTGGGATACTGTGTATGCACTTGCGGGGTGCTGATTAAGGAGAGCAATATAAACTTTTGCCTCATATTCAGTAAACCCCATCTCTTTAAGATAAGAGAGAGTCTCTTCCAGATTAGTTTTCATAATGCCGCCTTGGTGTCTTTATTGTTAATCATTATATACGATATTCATTATGATAGTAACTACTTCAGTAGTATTGGAATTTGAAAGTCAGGAGAGGGGTATATCATCAAAGCTGATAGTTCCAAGTTTACCATCTCTTATCTCCTGAATAAGCAGCCGACAGGATCTGTCATAATCCACAGTACCGCCTTTAAGGAGGAAACCTCTTTTTTTACCTATTAATGTAATACCTTCCTGAGATTCTGCAGGAAGTTCTTCAATTTTAAATCTTGATTTTAATCGTTCACTATAGTTTTCTTCCATGTAGATATATGCAAATCGGGCAATATCCTGAATATCAAGGATAGAGTCCCTGATGCTTCCAAGAATAGCAAGTTTGTAACCAACAGTCTGATCTTCAAATTTCGGCCATAGTACACCCGGGGTATCTATAAGCTCAAATCCTCTGGATATACTTACTCTCTGAAATCTCTTTGTAACTGCCGGCTTATTACTGACCTCTGTCTTTTTCTTCCCAAGTATTTTGTTTATCAATGTAGATTTCCCAACATTTGGAATACCTGCAATCATGGCCCTTACAGGCCGTCTGGTGAACCAGGCCTCCTCTTTACACAGATCTCTGCACATTTTTACAATTCTACCGGGGTTTTTATCTGTAGTACTGGATATTGCAATAGCTGTTATACCGGGTTGACTATTAAAATAGTTAGTCCATTTTTTAGTAATAACAGGATCTGCCAGATCACTTTTATTGATTATTATTATTCGCTTTTTATCTTTTACCAGATCACCTAAAAGCGGATTTCTGCTTGAAGAGGGAATTCTGGCATCAAGTAACTCAATTACAACATCTATCTGACTAAGAGATTCTGTAATCTGCTTCCTGGTTTTATGCATGTGACCCGGATACCAATTTATAACCATATTTTAATTCCAATCCTCTTCTTCTCTCTTAGTGTGATAGATACTGAGTATTATAATCTCATTTTTCTCAATACTGTAAATAACATGATATGGAAATCGCTTTAATAGAGTTTGTCTGATACCACTATCTGATATCTTTTGAAAACTCATCGGAAATGAATTTATTTTTTCTAATCTATCATTAATATCCTGTAAAAAATCTCCACCCAATCCATACTTTATCTCATCATACCAGTTTTGAATTAATTCAATTTCAATTTGTGCACGTTCACTGATAATAATCTGCATTTGAGGTCTAAATCCTACTTTTTGTATTTACTTAATAAACTTGCTTTTAAATTTTCCCAGGATACTGCTGTTGAAGGGTTTTTCCTATAATTTGTAAGTTCTTCTTCAAAGCTGTTTATATCAGAACTTGTGAAATTACTATTTGATTTTGAATCTGCAATAGTATTCCAAATTCCTTCTACTGTTTGAATTCGTTCAGCAATACTCAATTCCAATGATTCATTAATAAGTTTATTTACTGTCATAAAACCACCTCACAATAAATGTATATTAACCCTTATTGCATAGTTCTACAATCGTAATTACACTGGGATAGTTTTTTATGTGTGAAAAACATAAACTATCTGTTCAATCACTAATAAATAAGTGTAGACTATTGTATGGTTTCTGGAAAGAAGGATTCTGAAAAAAGAGTGCTGCTAAAAGAAAGTCATATACCCAGGCTGATTATCTGGGTTCCTATTATCTCGATTATAATTACAGCCCTTATAATTTCTTCTCTTTTTATCGCAAGCTATAATCAATTTCTTAAGTTTGAGAATATTAATCTACGGAACCGATTATTGGAGGAGGGGAGGTTAATAATCAGGGACGAAATTGAAGAAATTATTGATTATATTGATTTCAATGTAGCCAGTTCTGAGAAATGGTTAACAAAGGAACTGAAAAGCAGAGTAGATTGTTCTTACTCGATTATAGAATCAATTTATGAACAAAATTACACCGGCAAATCTGAGGTTGAGATTATTGATATGATTAGAGAAACCCTCAGAAATGTACGTTTCTTTGACGGCAGGGGGTATTATTTTATTCACAGGTACGATCTGGATAGCAAGGATTATACAATACTTCAGCCGAATATGCCGGGTCTGGAAGGTGATTACCAGCTGGATTATAGGGATCTGGATGGGAGATTAATATCAGAAGAAGTATATAATCTTCTTGAATCAGATGGAGAGGGTTTTCTTTCTTTCTATTTTTATCTGGACGATCAGAATAAAAAAGAAAAAAAGCTTGCCTATATGAAGCTTTTTAAACCTTTAAACATCTTTGTAGGTACTGGTGAATACATGCATTATTATAAAGAAGAGATTAAGAAGGATGTCCTTTTACGGCTTGAGAATTATCGTTTTGGGGATAGTAACTATCTCTTTATCTATAATACTGAAGGAAAACTGCTAATGCATCCCATATTACCCGAATTGGTGGACAGGAATATAAGGGGTATGGAAGACTCTACAGGGTATGAATTTGGAAAGGAATATCTTAAAAGCTCTGAGAGTGAATCTGGTGTATATGTAAGCTATACCTGGCCCAACCCTGATACAGGAGCAGATGTGCCAAAGATAGGGTATGCCAGATTATATAAGGATTGGGGCTGGAATATCGCAACTGGAATATATATGGATTTTCTTGATGACATAATTCTTGAGGGGCAGAATACTCTGGGTGCAAGAATAAGGATGGTTACTCTTAGGACAGTAATGATTGTCAGCCTTCTCATTATTACTGCGTTTATCATAACCCTTATTTTTGCAAAATTTACTGCATCTCTCTTTTCAGTATATAATCAACATATTAGAAAATCTTCAGATGAGCTGAAAGTTCTTAATCTTTCGCTGGAAAAAAAGGTTAAAGAAAAGACCCTTGAACTTGAAAAAAAGAACACAGAACTGGAACAGCTTGCAATCACAGACAGTCTTTCCGGCATCTATAACCGTCGCTATTTCGATACAATACTCAAAAAAGAATGGTATCGTCACATGCGAAATAGTGCAAATATTTCCCTGATAATGTGTGATATTGATTTTTTTAAGCAGTACAATGATACTTACGGTCATCAGAAAGGAGATGAATGTATCCAAATTGTCGGAAGTATAATTAAGAAAATCTGTAAAAGGCCCATCGATATACCTGTCCGGTATGGGGGTGAAGAATTTGCCCTTATACTGCCTCAGACGGATTTGAAGGGAGCCCTTAAGATCGCCTCGGAGATACAGACAGAAATTGATCACCATGCAATAGAGCACAAAGGTTCAGGTATTGGGAACACTTTATCCCTGAGTTTTGGTGTTAGTTCAATAATTCCTCAGAATAAAAGTGACTATTCAGAAATTATTGGTTTTGCAGATGCCGCCTTGTACAGAGCTAAGGCCAATGGTAGAAATAGAATAGAATCCTAAGACTCTTGCAATTGGCTATTGAGATCCATATAATCATCTCACTCAGGATAAATGATAAAGGATAACCCATGACATCAGACGAACTAAGAAATAAATATATTGAATATTTTGTATCGAAGAACCATAAACAGATAAGCGGTAAGTCGTTAATTCCGGAGAATGACCCGACAGTCCTTTTTACGACTGCAGGAATGCATCCTCTTGTTCCTTATTTGTTGGGAGAAGAGCACCCTGCAGGTAAACGGCTTGTAGATTTTCAGAAATGTATCAGAACCGGGGATATAGATGAAGTTGGGGATCCCAGTCATCTGACCTTTTTTGAGATGCTTGGAAACTGGTCTCTGGGAGATTATTTCAAGGAAGATGCCATACGTCTTAGTTATGAGTTTCTGACCTCCCCTGAATGGCTTGGCTTTTCACCTGGTAAACTATCAGTAACAGTTTTTGAAGGAGATTCTGAGGTTCCTGCAGATGATGAGTCTGCTGATGTCTGGCGATCTCTCGGCATACCTGATGAAAGAATATACTTCCTGCCAAGAGAAGATAACTGGTGGGGCCCTGCAGGTGCCACTGGTCCCTGTGGACCGGACACAGAGATGTTTATAGATACTGGAAAAGAAGCTTGTGGAGTTGATTGTAAACCAGGTTGTAACTGTGGTAAGTATTTTGAAATCTGGAATGATGTCTTTATGCAGTATAATAAGCAGGAAGATGGCTCCTATGTTCCTATGAGCAGGAAATGTGTTGATACCGGAATGGGTATAGAAAGAACAGTTGCAATGCTTCAGGGTAAATCCTCTGTTTACGAAACAGCCGGCTTTACAGAGCTTATTGCCCAGGTGGAAAAGATATCAGGAAACAAGTATGGAAGTGATGAAGACAAGGATATTTCAATCCGGATAATTACTGATCATTGCAGGACTGCAGTTTTTATTCTTGGTGATGAACAAGGTGTTAAACCCTCTAATCTGGGTCAGGGGTATATACTCAGACGCCTTATTCGAAGAGCTATCAGACATGGCAGAAAGCTTGGGATTGAAGGGTCCTTTTTACCTGAACTTGGTTCTTTAGTAATTGATCAGTATATGTTTACTTATCCTGAACTCGAAACATCCAGAGATATTCTTCTTAAGGAACTCGCTGCGGAAGAGGAGAGATTTTCTCTTACATTACAAAAAGGTGAACATGAATTTGAAAAACTTCTTCCAAATTTACTAAAAAGTAAACATCCTATAATTCCAGGTAGAATGGCATTCAAACTGTATGATACCTATGGTTTTCCATATGAAATTACCGAGGAACTTGCTGCGGAGCATGGATTAAAGGTTGATAAGGATGGTTTTGACAAAGCTTTTGAAAAACACCAGGCATTGTCTAAACAGGGTGCTGACAAGGTTTTCAAGGGAGGGCTTGCTGATAATTCCGAAACTACAACTGCCCTTCATACGGCAACACACCTGCTTCATAAAGCTCTGAGAATGGTGTTGGGTGATCATGTACAGCAGAAGGGCAGCAATATAACCCCTGAAAGACTGAGGTTTGATTTTATCCATTCTGAAAAAATGACATCAGATCAGATTAAAGAAGTAGAGGATCTTATAAATAAACAGATAAAAGATGATCTGCCAATATCTATGGAAGTAATCAGTCTGGAACAGGCGAAAGAAAAGGGAGCTCTGGCATTCTTCGGGGATAAGTACGATGAACAGGTTAAAGTTTATTCTATAGGTGATTTTTCCAAAGAGGTCTGTGGCGGCCCTCATGTTTCAAGTACCGGTAATATGGGCTATTTCAAGATTAAGAAGGAGCAGTCAAGTTCTGCCGGAGTCCGAAGAATCAGGGCTGTTTTGGAGCACAGCTAACTGGCCGCATGCTCCGTTAACTGATCTTCCCTTTCTGTATCTTTTTGTTACAGTAATGCTCAGTTCCTCCAGCATAGTAATAAAAGATTCTACAGTTCTATCGTCCGGTTCCTGGTAGGGTAGGTCCTCTACCGGGTTCCATGGAATAATATTTACTATTGTTTTAATATTATGGGTAAAATGACGGAGTTTTATGGCATCCTCTTTTTTATCATTTATACCTGCCATTAGTACATATTCGATAGTGATACGTTTTTTTGCTTTTTCCTGAAAGTAAACAAGGCTGGCTTTTAAATCTTTCAGTGTTTCTTTCCCTGCAACTGGCATCAATTCTGCTCTTATTTTTTCATCTGCACTTATCAAAGATACTGCAAGCCTTACAGGTATACCTATATCAGCGAGTTCTTTTATTTTTACCGTTAACCCGCTTGTAGAAATAGTAATTTTCCTGTGACCAATATTTTGTCCCTTTGGGTGGTGCAGAATTTTTATTGATTTCATTACTTCAGTCAGATTAGCCAGGGGCTCACCCATACCCATAAAGACTATATTTGATATATTTCCATATCGGGATTGAAGATGAAGAAACTGTTCAACTATCTCTCCTGCAGTCAGATTTCTGATCAGTCCCATGGTAGCTGTACTGCAGAATGTACATCCCATGGCACAACCGGCCTGGCTCGATAAACATGCTGTTTTCCTGTCATTTTCATCAACAAGGAGTACACTTTCAATAAAACTATTATCCTGTAATTTGAGTGTTATTTTTGCAGTGCCGTCATCACTTAATGCCTCTTTTGAAACTTCTGATGTTAGAATTGACCTTTCTTTCAGGGTTTCTCTTACTTCCAGAGGTAAATTTGTCATTTCTGTAAAGTTTGTTATACCCCTGTGAATCCACTCAAAGACCTGTTTACCTCTAAATGAGGGTCTTAAGGCTAAATGCTTAGCTAATTCATCAGGGAGCATTCCTGTTAATAAAGATTCCATTTTTTATTTCTACTTCTCAGCCTGTTTTTATTCTGCCCATTAAATTGGTTACATAGATATTTCTTATACCCATTTTCTGGAAATCTTCAAGAATTTCAATGGCTTTTGTTTTTTGTCCAAGAACAAGATAACATTCGGCAATTTCTGTATAAAGGCGATGATTTTTTCTATCATTCTTAAGCAGACCCTGCAGGCTCTCTATAGCACTCTCAAAATTACCTTTTTCTTTGTTTATCAGTGCTAAACCAAGGATTGCATATGCATCGAATTCAATATTTAGTGCTTTCTGGTAGTATTCTTCTGCATTATCGAAATCTTCCAGTGCACGGTAGGAATCACCGGCTCTTGTAAGAATAACTTTGTTATATGGATCAAGTTTGAGAATTTTTTGCCAGCATTCCAAAGATTCCTGATCTCTGTTAAGGCCTCTGTAGCAGTCAGCAAGACCAAAAAGGGCATAAAAATTGTTTGGTTCAATGGCCAGTGCCTGCTGAAAGTATTTAAGACCGTTTTCATGGGATTTTAGTTTACGATGGCAGTTACCAAGAGATGTCAGCACACGTATATCTATGGAGTCTTTTCTTACTTCAACCATTCTTTCCCAGTAGTGAAGGGCTTCTCTAAATTCCTTAAAGTCATAATGGAGATGTCCAAGGCCAATCAGCGCATAAGGATTATCAGCCTCAAGTTCCAAAACCCGAAGATACACTTCTTTAGAACCCTTAAAGTCCTTTACCTTTCTATATGCATCTGCTACCCGGGTAAGTACAGTAATATTCCCACTGTCATGGACCAGATACTGCTCCCATATTTTTATTGCCTGATTAAATTTTCTAAGTGCTTTGTAACAGTCAGCCAGTCCGAAAAGGGCATAATTATTCAGTTCGTATAAATCCAGGCATCTTTGGTAGTAGATGATAGCATCTTTGAACTTACCTTTTTTTCTGGCTGCATCACCAAGTCCTACCAATGCATAATTATTATCATTGTCCATTTCAAGAATTTGATCAAAGCAGTCTTCAGCTTCGGGTATCATTTTTTCTTTCAGCAGCTGATACCCCCGCTTGGAGAGTTCAGATATTTTTTGCTGTTCTATTTCTTCCTCTGTTTTGGGCTCTAAAATTTCTTCTTCATTATTATTGGTAATATCACTCATTAACTTTTTCCTCTTCTTTTAACCATTTACTTATTACTGCTGCAGTTTGCTCGGATATCTGCTCGAACCTGTCAGGTGCCGGTGCTATCCAGTACATTTTTAACGCATCTACAGGGTTTTTATTCTTCATATAATAATCACCCATACGAATTAACCCATCAGAATAGCCGGTTGTCAGGAATATCCGCCTGGCCGTTTCATAATTTCCGGAATTAAAGAACTCATTTCCTTTCCGTATTAAGGCTGCCTTATCAGATGAACTTATCTCTGACTTACCTGTTTTAATAAAGCCTGGACGTTGTGAAGCAGACAATCTACTATCCTTGTTCATAGTAAATTATATCACACTCTTCCAACTTGTTTCAAATGAATTTGCACGCAAAAGCAAGGAAATTTAGAGATAATGGAAGAAATTTATAATTTACCCTTTGTTGACATTATTTTATCAGAAGATGTAAGCTCAAATGATATCTTAATCGCTTTTCCCAAAGACTTAAAAAGAGATTCTACCATGTGATGGCTGTTGTCTCCATATCTGCAATTAGCATGCAGGGCCATTCCTGCTGCATTTGCCAGAGCTGCAAAAAACTCCCTGATCAGGGCCATCTGGAATTGTCCTGAATATTCCTGAGGATAATCAGCATTATAAACCAAATAGGGTCTGCCGCATACATCAAGTGTAATTTCCGATAGCGCTTCATCCATTGGAATAACTGTATGACTAAATCTCTTTATAGCCCCATAAGAATCTATCGTTTTTTTCAGTGCTGTACCAAGAACCAGACCTGTATCTTCCACAAGATGGTGTGGATCAACTTCCAGATCTCCTTTTGCTTTAAGATCAACCCCAATATCACCGTGAAAGGTCATGGCTGTCAGTAGATGATCAAAAAAAGGAAGTCCTGTTGATATACTTATACTTCCACCATCAACATCCAGGGATAGTGATATATCCGTCTCTTTTGTTTTTCTATTAATTTCTACTTTACGTGACGACATGGGTTTTTCCTTTCTTACTTCTCTTTTAGAATAGATACTATTTTCTTAATCGACTTATAATGGAGTTTATAATAGGCTGGATTTGCAACAAGATGAACTTTTATGTCCTCAAGTTTTTCCAGAACTTCGAGATTATTGGCTTTCAGGGTGTTTCCTGTTTCTACAAGATCAACAATGTATGGTGTAAGTCCCAGAACTGGTGCCAATTCAACAGATCCGTTTAGTTTTATAATTTCGACTGGAATTCCCTGTTTATGAAAGTAATCACTGGTAAACTTTGTAAATTTTGTTGCAATAGAGAGCTTTCTTTCATCACTGGTTCGTTTGTGTCCTTTTTTCCCTGCAATACACATTGTTGTTCCGCCAAAATCAAAGGTCATAAGATTAAAGAAATTATAACCTGATTCATATATAACATCAGATCCGCAAATACCGAGTCCTGCTATTCCGTGATTCACATAGGTAGGTAAATCTGAGTTTTTAACAAGAAAAATCTTTAAACTACCGGATTTATCATAACTGACCAGCTTTCTGTTTTCAAAAGAGAACCCTAATCCTTTTTGTTCAAAAAAATTGTTTACCTCGTCCATTAGTCTTCCCTTTGGCAGGGCAAGTGTTAGTGGTTCTGAGCCAGTTTGTATCATAAAATTGCTATCCTTCCATCTTTTCTTATTTTCTCTGCTTTTTTTAGCGCTTCTATAAAATTTACACCTTCTACTTTTTCATGCTCAGGAAGGCTGAATTTATTTCCCAGCTGATCTTCGATTTTCCTTAGAAGAAGTGAAAAACCGATTGAAGGAGTTTCAAAACCGAATTTACCAAGAAGGTCATCATATCTTCCTCCGGAGACTACAGCAGAATCGACTCCATTCAGATAACCCTGGAAAACAATCCCCGTGTAGTATGGTTGGTAACCAACTTCAGACAGGTCAATCACAAAACTATCTGCAATATTCAGTTTGTTAAGGCTATCCATAATAAAATGCAATTCATCAAGTGCAGCTGTTTCTTCTTTATTTAGGTATGATTTACCGGAGAGGATGAAACTGTTTAATTCATCTATAGTTCCAATAAACTGAAACAAAGCCGATAGAAAGTCTGCTCTTTTTGCATCGATTTTCTCCAGTAATTTCTTTTTTAAGTCTTCAAAGTTCCTGTTTTTTATCATGGACATTATTTTTTTTCTATCCCTGATATCAAAGACTGAGACAGAAGCATTTAGTAGTTTTTGCGAACCAATGTGGATTACAGGCACTATCTCCAGAGTTTGAAAAGTTGAGTGGAGCAGAATAAGAATTTCCAAATCCGCATCAGGATCCGCTTTTCCAATCAGTTCAACGCCTGTCTGGAAAAATTCATTTTTGGAAATATCTTCTCTGTTTTGATGCCGAAGGATTGTACCGGAATAGCATATTCTTGCAGGAAGATCCTGATCTTTTAGTGAAAGTCCCATCTGTTTTGCGAGGAACAGGGTTATATCAGATCGGAGCATAAGAAGATCTCCTTCTCTGTCTATCAGCCTGTAGATATCCTTTTCAACCGGAATAAGGTCCTGATAGATATCAAAAAAATCGAAAACAGGAGTTTCTACCGGCAAATAACCCCAGGATGTAAATAAATTACTCAATTCGTGGTCAGCCTGTCTGTGGCGGTAAGCTTCTTCTATATAAATAGTCTCAGTACCCATAGGTACCTGGAGAAATCTTTTAAGTTTCTCAGTCAAGGTGAAATCCTCCAAAAAATTCAGTGATGTTTTTTACATCTAAGTATGTGCAAGAATATCAGAGAAGCTGCATAGTGGAAAGAGGAGGAGGGGGAAGGCTGTTAGGCTGAAGGCTATTAGGGGTTGGTCAGATATGTGTCACTAAGGTTGTAATTGAAAGTAAAGGATCTCAAATAATGCACTGTATATTCTTTTTTGCCTAACAGTCTAAAAACCTAACAGCCTTCCTCCCCTCCTGTCTTGTAAGAAGATGCAGTTTTTAATATACTCAGCGCCATGAAAAGATTTATCATATTGTTATTCTTAGTCCCCTTTTCTCTTTTCGCTCATCCACATATTATGCTTCGAACATCTCTTGAATTTGAATATTCTTCTTCACAATGTGACGGAATATGGGTTGAATGGGAATTCGATAGATTTTTCAGTATCTCGATTATAAATGATTTTGACCTGGATAAGAATGGCCGGTTTGATAATAGTGAAATCAGGGAAATTGAAAAAAATGCATTCAGCAATCTTAAACGCTATGGTTATTTTATTTATCTGCGATCTGGTAACTTGCGATACAACCCTGATGGTATAAGTAATTTTTCTGCCAGATTTTCAGGAGAAAAGCTCTATTACAGATTCTT
>CBDVAD010000033.1:0-15494 GCA_965371875.1 uncultured bacterium | reverse complement strand
GTAATAGAACAGGGAGGTTTTCTGAAACATCATCTGCATAAAATTATTAATTTTGACCAGAGGGATACCGTTAAGATTGTTCTTAATGGGAAAGCCTTTGTTGCCTTTATGGATGACGAAAACTACGAAAGATACATAGGTGATTTTGAGTATGACTATTTTGGAACAGAAGTTGAAGAATCGCCGTTTATAATGGCGCCTCCTTCTGCTGGCCGTTGGCATCTTGTAATAGAGCAAACCGATATTCCTGCTGACATGGAAGTACATGTACAGATTGTGAGTGATTTATGAAAAAAAAGAAAAAACTGGTTGAGATAGATAAAGAGTTTGAAGCATCATTCATGGATACCATTCTCAAGGATAAAGAGATCCCCCATGTTATGGTCTCATATTCCTCCACACCCTTTACAAACCTGTTTCAGACTCAGAACGGCTGGGGACATATTACTGCTCCTGTAGAGTATCTGCAGGAGATAGAAGCGCTTTATAAGGAATTGAAGCAGTCCGAGGCAGAATAGCTGCCGAAGAAGGTAGTATCAATGAAGTCGGCAGAGTTTTACCGGCAGGAGATGATAAAAACTCAGATTTTAAGAAGAGGCATTCGGGATAAACGGGTGCTGGAAGTTATGAGCATGATTCCCCGACATAGATTTATTCCTGGCTATTCTCTAAAAGACGCCTACTCAGATAACCCTCTCCCCATAGACTGTAATCAGACAATAAGTCAGCCTTATATTGTAGCTTTTATGTGTGAACTGTGCGGTTTAAAGGGAGATGAAAAAGTTCTTGAAATAGGAACAGGCAGCGGATACCAGACTGTAATTCTCTCTTATCTTGCCGGAGAAGTGTACACAATTGAAAGACTGGGTTCTTTGTACAGCAGTGCACAGCTTGTTGTGGAACAGCTTAGTGCGGGTAATGTAAAATTTATCTTCGGGGATGGATATGAAGGTTTTCCATCGGCATCTCCCTTTGATGCTATTATTGTCAGTGCTGCTGCAGAAATTGTTCCTGAGGCTTTGAAAGCCCAGCTCTCTGAAGGAGGGCTTCTTGTTGTTCCTGTAGGTCCGGAAGGCACCAGTCAGAAGCTCATGGTTATTGTAAAGAGGGGGAATTCCTTTAAAGAAAGAACTGAAGGAAGGGTTATTTTTGTACCAATGCTGAAAGGTTATGAATAATTTGTATAAAATATCAATCCAAATTGAATATTTTAAGAAAAAGGGATAGACTTTACATAAGTCACCCGTTTTCTAAAAGTGACTGGAGGTTAATTTTGAAAAAAAATCTGGTAATAATTATGCTGATGATAGTAATGGTATTTTCATTGGCATCAGAAGATCTAATGCTCGTCTATACAGAAGGTGATGTGTTTCTGAACGAGAATGGCGCATGGTATGAAGTTTTTATTGGAGACATGATAGATAGCAGCAGTACCATGAAAATTGGACCGAATTCACTTGTTGAAATAGATGCAGACGGCAATACTCTTCTATTAAATAAACCTGGCACTTATAAACTTGGTGAGCTTATTTCTCAGACAGGAAAGGTTTCAGCCTGGGGCAATAATCCCGTTTTTAAGAAGTTTTTATCCGGTGATAACAGCCGATCAAATGTGCAAACTGCAGTTATGGGAGTAAGAGGTTCCGCTACTGAAACAGATGATGTTGAATGGCTCTCCGAAGACAGTATGATTATCGATGAAGCAATTGTAATGATTGGTGATGGTGATTTTAATGGTGTCATAGATTTTCTTAGTGAAGAGATGGATTTTGCTTTTGATGAGGAGCTTTCCGGATATAACTATTATATAGGATACAGTTATTATATGCTTGGATCTTCAGGCAGAGCTCTTTCTTATCTTGATAAAGTAGAGAGTGACTATGATACTGAATACTATCCTGATTTTGTAGTTCTTAAAGGAAGCCTTCTTCTTGAATCATTGGCATTTGAGGATGCTCTGGATCTATTTAATGAATTTTTAAGGAATGATGATTTTTCCGGTACAGCCCAGGCTGTAAATTATCTTGCTGCAACTGCTCTTAAGGGTCTTGGAAAGGATAAAGATGCCGCAAAGAAACTTGAGATAACAGTTAAAATGAATCCATCCAGTGAGATTGGACGATCTGCAGATGCTCTTTTAAAAAATATGTAGTACTGGAATTTTATTTCACATAAAGTTACCCGGCCATAATCTGGCCGGGATTTTTAAAAAAGTTTCATTTACTGTGAGTCCTTGAAAAAAAATCATTTTTAACATAGTATGCTGGAAGCAGGCTGGTCGCAACTTCGTCGCCTGGTCGTGCGCTTCGCTTACTGCACGGCTATGCAACCTAGCTGCTCGCCTATGCAGCCGTAGGAGGCATCAATGATTACCCAGGTATCCAGGTTTTATGTTCGTGTTAAGGAAGATCTTGAAAAGGCGTTTACCGATTTTTTTCCCCATATGTCCTCGAATTATATTAAAATGGCAAATCTATTTGATAAAGGGAAGTGTTACCCTGTTTTGGCAGTTGAAAAAGTAGTTGTTTTTACAATTGACGGATCTGAAGCTGAATCTGCACGTTTTCTTGTTCCATCTGAAAATGGAAACTTCATCTGGATTCAGTCAGAGATTTTCGATTTTATGGGTTTTGAAGACAAATGTGCTGATTGAGGCTGTCCGGTCACCTGATTCAAGTATTGCTATGTTTTTTGCTACTCTTTTCAGGTTTAATCAGGAAATATGTGATGATTACAAGAGAGGCAAAGCCTACATAAAGAAAAGTAAAGAAAACTGCAGGAAAGTCATAAAAAATTATTGTTCTGATTAATCGTCCAACAAATGATATCTCATTATCTATGGTCTGTCCTGCCCTTTGTCTCAATATATATTCTATCGTTGTAAGAGGGCACATTGCTCCAACCAGAGCTTCAACTGCTACTAAGAAGGATGCCAGCATATGGGTAATTCTGAAAACTCTATTCCTTATCCAATGCCAGCCAATTGCTCCTCCCAAAAGAACAAGAACCTCTCCTCCCACTGTAAATAAAACATACAGTAGATGGAAGAACACTATAATATCTGCTGCTAATTCCGGTGTCATCCTATTACCTTCTGTTTCTTGTAGATGAGGATAGACACAAGGTCTACCCCTACAGTTCCTATTAATAATTTTTCATCATATGGGGTAGGCGCAAAGCCTGCACCCTACATTGTTCCGTTAATTATTATTTGTCATGTACTCTTTCAGTTTGTTATAAGCCTTAACGGGCACTCTTGCTTTGATAATTGATCCCGTATCAATATATTCTTCTTCCAAAACATTACCTTCCCTGTGTATCATCGATATAAGATCATATCTGTCTGCAGGTATTGAAACAGTTATAATATGTTTGTCTCTATTCAGAAATTCTTCTATCTTTTCGGATAAATTGCCAATTCCCTCTTCTGTTTTTGTCGAAATATAAAGTGCCTCAGGGTGATTTGATTCAATATTATTGCTCTCCAAAGGGTTTTCCTTTAAATCTATTTTATTGAATACTACTATCATAGGTTTATCACCGGCTCCAAGTTCCTCCAGAACTTCCATGGTAATTTTATACTGCTCTTCTACTTCAGGATGAGATATATCCAGAACATGGATCAGGAAATCAGCAAGAACTGTCTCCTCCAATGTGGATCTGAAAGCATCAACCAGTTTGTGGGGTAGTTTTCTAATAAAACCAACAGTATCTGTCAGAAGAATCTTCTGTCCCTCAGGAAGTGTTACCTTACGTGTTGTAGGATCAAGTGTTGCAAACAGTTTGTCCTCTACGAAGGCATCAGCACCTGTAAGGATATTCAGTAAAGATGATTTACCTGAATTTGTGTAGCCTACAATTGCCCCTGTCGGAATGGGGACGGAGGATCTCTGCTTTCTTAAAGTTTCTCTATGCTTACGAACCTTTATCAGCTCCTTTTCCAGACGGGTGATTTTTCTTAGTACTATACGCCTGTCGACCTCTAACTGGGTTTCACCTTCTCCCCTGGTTCCTTTTGTACCTCCCTTCTGCCTTGAAAGGTGGGTCCATGCTCTGGTTAGCCTGGGCAGACTGTACTCCATTCGAGCAAGCCCTACCTGGAGTACCGCTTCCCTTGTTGTCGCTCTCCCTGCAAAGATATCAAGAATTACTTCGTGACGGTCTATTACACATTTTCCTGAAAGCTCTTCGAGGTTTCTCTGCTGTCCTGGGGAAAGTTCATTATCAAAAATAATTAATTCTGCATCCAGATCCTCTGCGAGATCTGACACTTCTTCAGCTTTACCGCTGCCTACAAAGAATTTTGGGCTTCTTTTTTTTAGAGGTACAATTAAAGTTTTAACTGTTTCTGCACCCATGGTATCTACAAGACTTTCAAGCTCTGATATATGAGTTGCTGCTTCATGTTTATCCATATCCGGATATTGTATACATATCAGGATTGCTTTTTGCTTTAATTCAGTTTCGCTGTTATTTTTATCAGTATTTAAGTTATTATTCATATTGATATATATACTATCGGGGACTACACTGTCTGTCTATCATGAATATACCCGACCGACCGCCCAATTGTCTAAAATGTATACATTTCGCAGTAACATGGGAACCTAAGTTCCCAAGGAGCTGCAGGATATTTGGTGTTAAGTCGAAAAACCTGCCATCTATTGCTGTCAGAAGGGCTACTGGCAAAAATTGCCCTGCTTTTCAGAAATCTCCGAAGATAAAGGATTGATAACATTAAAAAAATCAAGATTATCAAAATCCTTGCTGTTTAAGATCCTTCATCATCTCTTTCCTCACGAGATGGACCACCCCTGTTCCATAACAACAAGTACCATGGGCAAAGGTTGAGCCGTGCCCATGAGATCTGAAAGGCACACGCTGTGTTGGTTCTGCTTCGCCGGTGGTACACTCTGTGTTGGTTCTCTTTCGATGATGGGCACGCTCTTGTTTTGGTTGTTTGAGGTTGTGTGGTGGAGGCATTAGCTTTGCCCATCATACGGTGTGGTTGTGTAACAGTTTAGGCTTTGGATAATAAAAAAAAGGAGCAGGATATCCTGCTCCCCCTTAAATAGTCAAATGGATAAATAACTAAAAAGCCCGAATAGCCCGAACGCTGAATCCAGAGATCTTATCGTCGAAGACCTGGAGGCCATCGTTGAAGAACTGGAACCATGCAAAGTCAGAATTGTCCTCAGATGATGACGAATATTGCACATCGGCAAAACCGCCGACAGTGTTTTTTTGCAAATATAACTCATTTAATTCATCTTTAGAGGGTAAAAACCAGTCGGTAAGTCCACCACATGTATAATCTTTACATACTTGTGCTGAACTTGCAGAATGATCTGTTTGTGCAATAATGGCATTTGAATTTGCCAATCCTGTGCCAATGGCAGTAAGAGTGTTTCCATTTAGTGTTGTTTGAGTTGTACCGCCCTCTATCCATGGCTGAGTTCCGCTCTGATCACCTGGTGATGCTTCTAAACCATGTAGACCGCCATCATCTGTTAAGTAGAATACTATACCTACACCGCTCGGGCCAATATCGCCAATGATATAACCCGTACTATCGGGAGCAGGACAACCTGTTAACATAATCAATGTGAGTACCGTAATAAGCATAATAATTAACTTTCTCATTTTTTCTCCTTTAATTATGGTTTCCTGTCATCTTGTATAAGAATTACAGAAATTCATTTTAAAAATAACTTAAGGAGCAGGTTGTGTCGGTTTTCCTTCGAAGGGAACATGTAAATTTATCCGTTTTTCTACAATATTGTCAAAAAATCCAAAATGTACTATAAATTACTCATGCAACAATACCTGGCAATTTCCAATGTAATATTGGCATGCATATTGAGTATCGCAATATACAATTTAAAGACAAGGGGTAATAGATGGTTGTCCCTGTTATTATTTCTGTATGCTGCCTACTCATTACTAAGATGGGGAGTGTTTGCTGAAAACCATTTTATTATTACATTTATGCCTATTATATCTTTTCCGGCTGTTTTCTTTATAGGATCGACCATCTTATTGTATACAGAAAAGGTTCTCTTTGATGAAAAAAAACAAAGATTATCATTGCATGTAATCGTCCCGGGGATAGTATTTTGTGTTCATATTGCTCTGTTTTTTATTGTACCTGATGAAATGACAGGGAATTGGTTTATGAATTTGTCAGACTTCCATAAAGTTTATTCGAGTGTAATCGGCATTGCTGTGTTTATTTATAATATGGTATTAATATTGATTACTTATTCCCGAATTATTAAATACAGGAAAAGATTAAAAGAAAATTTTTCCAATGATGTGACTAACACTACAAGATGGCTGGTCTCTTTTGTACTTTTTAATATTGGAATATTTACAATAATTGGATTTGTCATAGTTTACTGCATTATTCAAAATATAGGCATTCCATTCACTATTGCGGAAGATGTAATATTACTCTCTATTTTCCTTTTCTTTATCTATTATTTAATTACAAAACCGGAAATGCTGCCCCTGGAAAAGAAGAGTATAATAACAGGGGATAAAAAATATGCAAAAGTGAACTTATTGGATGTAACCAGAGTGCAATACGCGGAAAAACTGGAAGACTATATGATTACGAATCAGGCTTTTCTTGATGAAAACATATCCGTCCATCAAATTTCAGAAATATTAAATATTCCTCACCATCATCTGTCAATGACAATTAATATCGAGTTTAAGAAAAACTTTTATAGTTATATAAACTGTCATAGAATAAAATATGCCGAAAATCTGTTGAAAGATCCGGTAAAAAGGGAAGAGTCGATATTGATGATTGCATTCAGTTCAGGGTTTCAGTCTAAGACATCATTCAATAAGGCTTTTAAAACACTCAATCATATGACCCCTTCAGAGTACAGGCAAATAAACTGTAAGTAATAATTGGGTTAATATTTTTTTGGACCGTGGGGACGGAGGTCTGGATTGAGGGATTGATCGTAGAGGCGCGATTTATCGCGTCTTTACGATTCAGTATACTCCAACACATTTTTACGAATAATCTCTCCATATTCATCCAGAGCCTTCAAAACAATTTTCTGGCTGCCATCCAAATCGTTATCTTTCAGATTCTCTTCGATCTTTCTACGAAAAAAGTGATAATCATTAATCAGTTTGCCGGGAGGAAAGAGAACTCTTCCTGCGCAGAAACTTTTCCATTTTTTAATTGTATTATTGTCCATATATTCCGGATAGTTTCTGCATTTATAGCGCCAAAACAGTTCCGGAATTCTTGTGTCCTGAAATATCAGTTTTAGATCGATGAGTTTGTCTGGAGGTGTTGTTTTTATTATTTCAAAGCTTACTTTGTCTTTGTCTTTAAAAAATCCTCCTGAATAAATCTGCAGGTCCGGATCAGCATCTGACTTCCCGTAACCGTCATTGCTGAATATTTTAATAAAGCGCTGTGTTAAAAGGGGCTCAGTGTTTAGTTTTCTGCTGTTTTCCATACACTGATCCATATTCAGACCCAGTCTTTCTGCTGTTTTATCATCTATTGTACTTACAGGGCTCAATACAGGACATTTATTTGTCTGGATTTTTACTATATGAAGCCTTTCATTTTCCGGTAATTCCCTGTCCGGAGTAAACATACGTCTACGAATTTCATTTTCCGGCAGGGTTAAAAGATCTTCCGGGTTATATCTTAAGTCAAAAAAGTAGAGAGTATTACTATTTCCCGGGTCTGCAGCAATTGGAGCAACAATTGATGTACAGCCTTTTTCAGATGTAAAGACAGAAGATGTATACGACAGGGGTTCTCTTGTCTGGAGATTTACAAGTTGTCTGACACTGTCCTTTGTTCTATGAGAAAAAATATAACTTAACAATCTTGGTTGTTTTTCATGAATTAGTTTTGCAAGAGCGATAGTTGCATATACATCGGCTAGTGCATCGTGTGCATTTGTATGTTCAATATTATTTGCCTGGGTTAATTTATCCAGTTTAAAAACAGGTTTGTTTTTTTCGTTACGTATCCAGTTAATCCCTTCCGGGCGGAGATCATGGGCAGCCCGGACAAGATCAATTATATCCCACCGGGTATTACCGTCTGACCACTCCCTTAGGTATGGATCATAGAAATTTCTATAGTACATATTCCGGATAAATTCATCATCAAAATTCAGATTGTTGTATCCAACTACACAGGTGCCGGGTTGTGAAAATTCTTCATCTATTTTTGATATGAATTCCGGTTCGGTAATTCCCACTTCCAGGGTTTTTTGTGGTGTAATACCTGTTACAAGACATGCTTTTGGGTCCGGAACATAGTCTTCTGTAATTTTGTTGTAGATTACAAGAGGTTCCCCAATAATTTCAAACTTGTCATTTGTCCTGACTCCTGCAAATTGTGCAACACGGTCAAGTCGGGGATTAAGTCCAAAAGTTTCAATATCATACCAGTAAAGAGTTTGTGCCATGGGGAATGGTAGCATATATGTAATTTTTTCGCAAACAGCTTTGGCCGAACCTTCACTGTTGGCGGACAAAATATGGCTGAGTTTACTTTCCCATTTTACTCTTTATTTGGATGGTTCGAAATTGTCTCATATTGCGACATTTGTGAAATATCAACTTTATCCTCAAAACAGAGTTCTTCCAGTCCAAGATAATCATTTATATTGATAATATCTTTCAGTATATTCAGATCGTCCTGTAAGGATTCAAGATTTACTGATCTAAATAGAACAGGTTTGAACAACTGCCTTTTAATACTGATGGCGAAATATAATTTCCCATCTATAAGTGAAAGCTCCAGATTGTGGTCTGTTTTTTTCGAGAAGGTAAGGATTCGTTCCTGCATATCCCTGGTTAAGAATAATTTCGCATTACCTTCATCATTTGGATGGACATAGGTGGTGAATATTTCTGTGAACTTAGAATTATCGATTTCCAACAAAGATAGATCCTCTATATTCTTTACCCATCTCTTAAAACTTTTTACAAATCCAAAATAATCTTTATCAAGTTTTTTTGATTTAATAATCAACTTACCTGTAAACATTCCGACAGGATAGGCTCCAAAGAGACCTTTAAAAATGACAAGATCACTTTCGCCATTTTTACGAGTTCGAGGCATAATTCTTGCGGAGAAACCTGATATCATTGATCTGGTTTTTCCTTTGGAGCCTGTTGTTATAAGATCCCAGGTACTATATGTGCATCCTTTTACGCCCATAAGATCAGGGAATAAAAGACTGGATTCAAAAAGATTTACAGAAATACCTCCATAGGGAGAGTATGTAATATCAGGATTGATAGATTTAACGACATATTCGACTATATTTTCTTTATAATTCATAAGATAATCCTTAGTTGATGAACTATAATAAATAAAGTAAAATGCCATACCTATCGGCAAGAGAACAAAGGATATCAGGATAACAAATACAGGATATCCGGTAATGACTGTAGCTATTATCAGGGCGACAACCAAGACCAGGCCAATACCTATTATTCCAATTATTTTAGGCAATACTCCGGTTTTTTTTCGTTGTTGTTCCAACTTATCAATTTTTTTACGCAGCTCAGATTCAGAAAAAGTTCCTGAATTAAAACCTTTTTGTGTATCCAATTCATCAGAAACAGGTAAATCTATATTTATATGATCCTCCGGAATTTATTGGAAAAGCATTAAATTAATTCAATTCTTTCACATAATAAACCAGGGTATTTGCTCCTGATCTAAAAATAGTTTAACAATTTTGATATTTTATGTCATTAACCCATGGGAATAGTGGTATTAACACCTCATGACAAGACAGGTGTTATTTGATATACTGTTTTAAGGCTGTTAGGCTGAAGGCTTTTAGGGGTGTATAGGAATAATTTATGGTCAAATACCTAATAGCCTACAGCCCAACAGCCTGTATAGTAATAAATAAATCAGAATATAAAGGAATATATAGTGGGATTAAACTGCGGTATAGTCGGGCTGCCCAATGTTGGTAAGTCTACAATATTTTCTGCAATGACTTCTGCACCTGCGGAAGCTGCAAATTACCCTTTCTGTACCATTGATCCGAATGTCGGTATTGTTGCCGTACCGGATTCCAGGTTGGATAAAATAACAGAACTTATTCCAACAGCAAAGGTTATACCCGCTGTGGTGGAGTTTGTTGATATTGCCGGACTTGTTAAGGGTGCTTCCAAAGGGGAGGGTCTTGGAAATAGATTTCTCTCTCATATCAGAGATGTTGGTGTTATTGTTCATGTTGTACGCTGCTTTGAAGATGAAGATGTTGTTCATGTGGATAACAAAATTGATTCTGCATCAGATATTGAAACGATAAACATAGAGCTTGCCCTTGCAGATCTTGAGACTGTTGAGAAAAGAAAAGGAAAAACAGAAAAGGCCCTCAGGGCTGGAAACAAGGAAGCAGTGAAGAAACTCAATGCCCTTCTTCCTCTGCTTGACAAACTGTCTGAAGCTTTGGAAGAGGGTAAACCAGCGAGATCAGTAGAATTTACTGAAGAACAACTTGAACTTATCTATGATATGCACCTGATTACAATGAAAAAACAGGTCTATGTTTGTAATGTAGACGAGGATTCAATTAATAATACAAATGAACATGTCGAAATTGTAAAAAAAATTGCTGCGGAAGAGGGGACGGAGGTTGTTATTATCTGTGGAAAGCTCGAAGCAGAGATAGCTTCTCTTGATACGGCAGAAGAAAAAAAAGAATTTATGGAAGCTTCCGGTCTCGATGAATCGGGTATGGATACACTGATCCATACAGGATACAGAATGCTTGGACTTCGAACATTTTTTACCGCCGGTGCGGACGAAAACAGGGCCTGGACCTTTCATGCAGGATACAAGGCACCCCAAACTGCAGGTGTTATTCATACTGATTTTGAGAAGGGATTTATTAAGGCTGAAGTATATAACTGTGAGGACCTTTTTACATATGGTACAGAACATAAAGTTAAAGAAGCAGGTCGTTTACGTATTGAGGGTAAGGAATATCTGGTAAAAGATGGAGATATTATGCATTTCAGGTTTAATGTGTAGGAGAAATGTGTGGTTTACAGAGAATATGGTAAAACTGGTAAAAAAGTATCGGTTCTTGGTTTTGGAGGGATGCGTTTTGAAAATCCCTCTGATATAGAAGGATCAGCAGAGCTTCTTATTCATGCTCTTAAGTCCGGAGTCAACTATTTTGATACTGCTCCGGGATACTGTGGTGATCACTCTGAGGATATCTTCGGGACTGCAGTCAAAGAGATGAAGAAGCTGGACATACCCTTTTATCTCTCCACAAAATCTTCAAAGGCGGATGGAAGTGAACTTCGAAGACAGCTGGAGACTTCTTTAAAACGTGTAAATGTAGATCATATTGATTTCTATAACTGCTGGTATGTTCTGACTTTGGAAGACTGGGAGGGTCGGAAAAAGGGAGGTGCTGTTGCAGCGATTCTTAAAG
Organism: uncultured bacterium; assembly: GCA_965371875.1. GTDB lineage: Bacteria > Spirochaetota > Spirochaetia > B11-G9 > B11-G9 > JAJRQE01. The sequence continues at coordinate 4,026 of CBDVAD010000033.1, read as the reverse complement.
CCAGAGATGAAGGTCTGATAAAGCATCCTGTATTTTCCACTCATCTTCCAGGAGATGAAATTCGCAGTGTAATTGAAGAAGGTTTTTTTCAGGGTGTTACATTGGGGTATTCAGTTATTAATTTCCCATATAGAGAAGAGGGTATTAAAGCTGCATCGGAACACGATATGGGTGTTGTTGTAATGAACCCTCTTGGTGGCGGGACGATTACTCAAAATCCCGATACCTTTGACTTTATCAGAGTCCGCCGGTCACAGAATAATCTTGATGGTGCTCTGCATTTTCTTATGAATAATAATAATATTTCGGTAATGCTTACAGGATTTCGAAATAAGAGTGACATTGACACAGCTGTGGCCTCAGTTGATGCATATAAACCATACACAAAAGAAGAAGTTGAAAAGATACGAAAACATATAGACAGCGATTTCAATAATCTTTGTACAACCTGCATGTACTGTAATAATTGCCCGGTTGATATTCCTGTCTGGAAGTTTGTTGAATCTGCAAATGGTCTGTACTACAATGCGGACGGTAGTTTGGCAGACAGGTTGAAGTATCATTGGGGTACTGATATCAGTGTACTTGATCTATGTACTGAATGCAGATTATGTGAAGATGTCTGTACTCAGCATCTGCCTATACTGGAACGATTTGAGGAGCTTAAATCGGCGATTGTCGATCGGAAGTAAGTAATGGAAAGAGATCAGTTGTTTTCTATAGTTGATTTAATTCTCAATAATTCGAGTGATAATGATATTGAAGTCATTATGGAAGCAATTAAGCGGAGGGCAAAGGGACGAAATACCGGAACGTATAGAGGCATTAATCCTGAGCGTCTGGCTAAAGAGACTGCTTCTACACTGAATAAACAGATGAGCTATTCTGTTGAAGGTGTTCGAAAGATGATCCAGGAATTTGCAGTTGGTGTAATACAAAAGGAAGCACCTGAGCTGACAGCAGAGCAAATTCAGGACCTTCTGGATGCATGGGTTCCTGACCCATCGAAAAGAAAGGTTAATAATAATTCAGATCCATTACCCCGTGACGTTCTTGTTACAATGATAAGACAGCTTCTTGCCTTCAGCGTAGGTACAATGTCTGCTTCTGAACAAACGGAACTCTATAACAATATTCCAGACTGGCAACGGGAATACTGGAGACGCATGCCCGATGGAATCAGGGATGTTTTAACACTTTTTCTTAAGGGGGCTATTGATGAGGAGGCCTGTTGGGAGAAGGTTTATTCTGTACTGGAATTAGAGTGATTGAATATTTAGTACAGAGGGGATAGTTCTAATAGATTTCATTATCTTTTTGTAGTCATCCTTTTTCTCAAGTTCCATGGTGAAACTTCCAGTTAACTTGCCCCGTTCATCCTCTTCAAGGCGTCCTTCTATCAGGTGTCCTTTATACTTTCTTACTGCTCCTTCAATTTCTGAAAAAAGATCTGAAGTCATTTTTGAAAGTACCTTGAATCTGTGGGTTTCTCTGGGGGAAACGGCTTCCCATTCCACATCTATGCACCTGTCTTTGATTTCCTTAATATTTTTTAAATTGGGGCAGTTTTTTTTATGGACAATAATTCCTCTTCCCCTTGAAATATATCCAATAATAGCATCTCCTGAAGTGGGATGACAGCATCCGGCAATGCTTATCATCATATTTTTTTCATCGCCTATTCTAAACGTCACCATTGCCTGGTCAAGGACATGCTTAATTATCGTCTGCTTTTTTTCAGGATCCTCAATGGCAGGAGTTACATCCTCTTTCTCTTCAACTTCCTTTGGAGGTGCTTTTTTCTTAGCAATAATATTTTTATCGATGTAGAGATTTTCTTCATGCTGGTTCAGCCAGTGGCGTATTTTGTTTTTTGCCCTGGTTGTAGCAACAAATCTAAGCCAGTTAACATGTGGTTTTGCAGAGTTTGCAGTCATAATCTCGATAACCTGAGTATTTTTCAGTGGTTGGTTTAACGGGATTATTGATCCATCTGCTTTTGCACCAATAGTGTGAGCACCTATTTCTGTATGAATATGAAAAGCAAAATCAATTGCTGTTGAGTTTTTTGGTAATTCAATAATATGGCCGTTGGGAGTAAATACATAGATCGAATCTCTTAAGAATTCACTACGTATATCTTCCAGAAATTCATCAGAACCTGATTTAATTCCATCCCAGTTTTTAAATCTGTTTACAATAGGATGGATATCTGATTTAGTCTTTTTTACGTTTCCCTTATAGATCCAGTGAGCTGCTACACCATATTCAGCTGTGGAATGCATCTCTTCAGTTCGTATCTGGATTTCTGTTATTTTTCCTCCATAGCACATTACACTTGTGTGTAAACTTTGGTACTGATTTGCTTTGGGCATTGCAATATAATCTTTGAATCTCCCCTCAATCGGAGGCCATAGCTTGTGGATAATTCCAAGGATAGTATAGCATTCATTGGGAGTGCTGCAGAGTATTCTAATTCCAAGAAGATCATAAATTTCATTTATATCTTTTTTACGACTTTTCATTTTTCGGTAAATTGAGTACAGGTGTTTTGCTCTTGTACTGGCACTTATACGAAATCCCTCTTTTGCAGCAGCTTTTAGAATTGTTTGTTCTACCTTTTTCAGATAATTTCTTTGTTCTGATTTTTTTGCTGCAAGATAGTTTTCTATATATTCGTAAGTAGTGGGCTTAAGATGCTTTAGAGACAGATCTTCGAGATCAGCTTTTAACCATGAGATACCCAGTCTGTCAGCAAGGGGAGCATAGATTTCCAGACATTCTGTCGCAATTGATTTTCTCTTTTTTTCCGGAAGGAATTCCAGTGTACTCATGTTGTGAAGTTTATCTGCCAGTTTTATTATTATTACACGAATATCCTTTGCCATGGCAAGAAGCATTTTTCTTATAGTTTCAGCTTCCTGTATAGATTTACTCTTTGCCTTAAGGATAGATATTTTTGTAACACCTTCGACCATATTGGCTACTTCTTTTCCGTAACGTCTCTTTATTTCATTAAAAACTATATTAGTATCTTCCAGAACATCGTGAAGAAGGGCAGAGATGATTGTATCAGTGTCCATTTTCATGTCAACAAGGATTTCCGCAACACGCAAAGGGTGAATAAAGTAAGGTTCTCCGCTCGCCCGTTTTTGATCTTTATGAAGATCTTTTGCCCATTCTGCGGCATCCATTATTTTTGTTTGTTCTTTATCACTGAACCCTGATAATTTTGATTTAAATATTTCCAGTTGATTTCTCATCCCTACACTCTTTGTCCGGCTGTAACTCTGTTTCTACCTGACAAGTCTTTTATTATCCTTGTATTATAAAAATCGGCTGAATCCAGCATATCCTTGATAAGCTCCGTTTGATCAATGCTGGATTCAATTAAAAGATATCCATCTTTATTAAGAAAATCAGGAGCTTCGCTAATAATTTCTCTAATAAAATTGAGGCCATCTTTACCTCCTTTGAGGGCCATCACTGGTTCAGGCCACCCTGTCTTCATCATTCTATCTGTTTCTTCATCCGTTAGATAAGGAGGATTTGTGATGATCATATCAAAAGTTCCATCAATTTTATCAAATAAATTAGATTCTATAACTTTCAATTCTTTCCCCAGAATCGATGTACTGTTTTTTCTGCATATTTCAATAGCGGTATTTGATAAATCGGAGCAGAGAATATTGAGGTGTGGTATTGTGTGCTTCAGGGCAATAGCTAAAGCTCCGGAACCTGTACATAGATCAAGAATATTTTTTATCCGGGGAAAATCTTCCACTATTTTTACAGCAGTTTCTACAAGAATTTCCGAATCCGGTCTCGGAACAAGAACATTTTCATCTACATAGAAAGAAAGGCCAAAAAATTCTTTCTTTTTTATTAGATAAGAAACCGGACAGTTTTCAATTCGTTTGTTAAGAAGATTAAAAAACGGCTCATAATGGGCTCTACTGATTTTATCGGGATATGAGGCCAGAAGTTTCTCTTTTGATATACCAAGGACATAAGTCAGTAGAACCA
>CBDVAD010000032.1:0-15695 GCA_965371875.1 uncultured bacterium | reverse complement strand
CTGAAAATATACTTATAACTATAATTGTTGAAGATAAAGAGTATGAAGTTCTGGTAAAAGATTTTCAGGAAAACATGATACTGGGTCAAATTACCCATATTGATTTTTTTGAAGTTGAACGTGGTAAAGTTCTTAAGACCAGAATACCTGTAATCTTGATTGGTGCTTCAATTGGTGTAAAAGAGGGTGGTTTACTTGAGCACCGTTTACACGAAATTGATATTGAATGTCTTCCAAAAGATATACCGGATAAAATTGAAGTTGATATCACAGAACTGCTGGTCGGTGACTCTATTCATGTTAGCGATTTAACTGTGCCTGAAGAAGTAAAAATACTTAATCTTATGGAACAGAGTGTTGTAAGTGTAACAACTGTCAAGGCTGAAGAAGAACCTGAAGTAGAAGAAGAAGAACTTGAAGAAGGTGAAGAAGCGGCTGAAGAGGGTGAAGAAGAAACAACCGAGGAATAGACCTCTTTTGGTTTTTATCGGTCTGGGCAATCCAGGATCGGAATATCAAGAAACAAGGCATAATGCTGGTTTTATGGTTATTGATGAGCTCGCCGGTCGTTTCTCTGTAAAATTAAAGAAGCCTATTTTTAAAGACTATTTTATTGCAAGGGGTCATTATCAGGATGAAGAAATTATTCTGATAAAGCCCCTTACATTTATGAATAGATCCGGTTTGGTTTTACCAGGGATTACTCAAAAATATATGGGTTCTGATTCTTCACTGGTCGTTATTTGTGATAATATGGATTTGGCCTATGGTGAATGCAGAGTTAAAACCAAAGGTTCTGATTCGGGTCATAACGGAATAAGATCCATCATCGAAAACTATGGAAGCACTGATTTTATCCGGATCTATATCGGAATATCACGTCCATCAGTTGATGGAAGCGTTATCTCACATGTTTTGAGTAAACCCGGGGAAATAGATTTTTTGGAGTTTAAAGAAGGTGTAGAAAGGGGTGCCTCTGCTGCTGTCTCTTTATTAAACACTACTACTGCGAGGGTTATGAATGAATATAACCGAAAAAACAATCAAAATAAAAGTTCTTAGTTTTTTAAGAAAATATGGAATAACGGAGAAAAGTAAAATCCTTGTTGGATATTCAGGTGGTCCGGATTCCAGTGCCCTCCTGTGGATTCTTAATGATATTCAAAAACTGTTAGGATTCAGCCTTCATGCAATCTATATTGATCATGGTATAAGATCTGAAAAAGAGATGTCAGGTGAGTACAGTCAAATTAAAAAGATAGTTGCTGAGTTTAACCTTCCCTTACATACAAGACATATAGTCCAGGGTGAAATTGCTTCTGAATCGGTAGTTTCAGGACGGAGCATTGAAGATCTTGCCAGAGAATACAGATACAGACTGATTGAAGAGATAAAAAAAGAAATTGGTGCAAGTCATGTCGCAATGGGTCATAATCTTGATGATCAGTTTGAGACACTTATCATGCGGTTTTTTCAGGGTTCAGGTATTCATGGTTTTATGGGTATTCCTGAGAAACGGGAATATTTTATCAGGCCTCTGATAATGCTGGAGAAACGTGAGATTATGGAATATATAACATCCAATAATATTCCTTATGTAGTTGATAGAACCAATCTTGATACAGTTTATCTCCGTAATAAAGTCAGATTAAAACTTATTCCTGTAATTGCGGAAATATTTCCCGGATATAGAAAGTCTCTTTCAACTTTTTCAGAAAAAATGGATAGTATCAGATCAGTATTAACTTCAAATAATCCTCCACTGGATGTAGAATTAACAAATGAAGGAGATACCTGGTTTTACAGTGAGGACTTTTTTGCAAAACCGGATTATCAGCAGGTGGAAACTCTGTATAAAAGCTGGAATATGTGGGAAAAGAGGCCCTTTAACCGTCTGCCGTACAGATTTATTAGTGCAGCACTCGACTATAAACCTGTTGGTGGATCAAATATTCTCATTCAGGGATACTCATGTCAGCTTTTACATCAAAAAGAGAAGATTATCTGGAAAAGAGTTGTTGTCGTTTCCTCCAAAAAAAGTTATCTTAGGGTGGTAGTCGAAGGTAACCTGGAAATATTTCCGGGTTTTACCCTTTGTGTTGAAGAAATGAATAAATTCCCGGAAGATACAGTCTGGTTTAACAGAGAGAATCTTAAAGATCCTGTTATTATCAGATCAAAAATGTCCGGAGATAGTATTCATTTAGCAGAAGGTTTTAAGCCCATAAAGAAATTATTTAGTGATTGGGGTGTATTACCGGAAGATAGATGGAAAGTTCCCGTTGTTGAAGACAGATCCGGCATAATTGCCGTATTGGGTAAACCTTTCGGTTTTAATAATAGAATTGCAGTGACTTACAAGAACAGTAGCTCTGATAATGGAAAACTTGTTATCAGTGCCAGATATATGGAGAAACATAAGTGAATAATGAGAATAAACCGCCTGAGAATAAAGATCCAAACAATATGAAATTTGATTTCAATAAGAATAAATTTGCACTTTTCTTCTTATTATCACTTATTGCAATGTTTGTACTTCTTTTTATGGTAAATGAGAGTGGTCCGGAAGTTGAGATACCTTATTCTGTTTTTCTCTCATACCTTGAGCAGGGAGAGATTGAGGCTGTAAAAATTCTGGATAATAATGATATTGTTGGAACTCTTTCAAGTGCCTCAGGTGGGGAATATACAGTTTTCAAAACCAGAATACCATACTATGATGACTATCTTATGGCACAGTTAAGGGAGATGGGAGTTAAGATTACCGGAGCCCCCAAGGCGGTTTCTGTTGGGCAGGTTATTCTTGAACTTCTTCCATGGCTTTTGTTTGTTGGGTTTTTCTGGTTTATGCTGAGGCAGTTTCAGGGGGGAGGTAACAAAGCCTTTTCATTTGGGAAAAGTAGGGCAAAAAAATATCATCCCGAACTTGAAAACATTACTTTTGCCGATGTAGCCGGGCAGGATGAAGCAAAATATGAATTAACAGAAGTAGTTGAATTTTTGAAAACTCCTACTAAATTTACAAATATTGGAGCGAAAATACCTAAAGGTGTTCTTCTGGTAGGTCTGCCTGGAACCGGTAAGACTCTTATGGCAAAAGCCGTAGCCGGAGAAGCTGGAGTTCCATTCTTTCACATGTCCGGTTCGGATTTTGTTGAGATGTTTGTGGGTGTAGGTGCAAGCAGAGTAAGAGATCTGTTTGAACAGGGGCGAAAAAATGCTCCCTGTATCATATTTATTGATGAGCTTGATGCTGTCGGTCGTACAAGAGGTGCGGGCTATGGTGGGGGAAATGATGAAAGGGAACAGACTCTTAATCAGATGCTTGTTGAAATGGATGGATTTGATACCAAAACCGGCGTAATCATCATTGCTGCTACTAACAGGCCTGATGTTCTTGATCCTGCTTTACTAAGACCTGGACGGTTCGACAGACAGGTGGTTGTTGATCTGCCGGATGTCAGAGAACGAGAGGCAATTTTAATAATTCATGCTAAAAAAATTCCTCTTGATAAGGATGTAGATATAAACAGGATTGCAAAAGCTACCCCTGGTATGTCCGGAGCAGATTTGGCTAATCTTATAAATGAGGCAGCATTATTTGCGGCCAGATCTGATTCAAAAACTGTTTCTATAGACCATCTTGAGGAAGCAAGAGATAAGTTACTTATGGGTATAGCGCGAAAATCAAAAATTATCTCTCTTGAGGACAAGAGAGCTACTGCTTATCATGAAGCGGGACATGCATTACTCCATTATCATCTTGAAAATACAGATCCTCTTCACAAGGTAACAATAATCCCAAGAGGACGGGCATTGGGTATGGCTCTATCTCTTCCGGAAAAGGAATCATATTCCAAGGATAAAAGCTGGCTTCTTGATAGAATTAAAATTACTATGGGAGGTTATATTGCAGAAGAATTAATCTATGGAGAGACAACAACAGGTACCCAGAATGATATTCAACAGGCTACCAATATTGCCAGACGTATGGTTACAGAATGGGGTATGTCGGATACTTTTAAATTTGTATCTTTTGGTCAGGAAGAAGAACCAATTTTTATAGGGAAAGAGATTGCAAGGCATAAAGATTATTCTGAAGAAACTGCTATGAGGATTGATGCTGAAATAGCAAAAATTCTCGATGATTCGCTGGAGAAAACCCGTAAAATCCTTACAGATAACATTGATCAGCTTAAATTGATTGCTGAAGAGCTGATTGATAAAGAGACATTGGATGATAAAGATATTAAAGTACTTCTCGGTATCGGGGATAATAAAACAGAAAAAACTGAATAAAAATCATGTTTTTAATTGTGTTTGATTTGTGATACAGTAAGGATATGACTCAAAAATTTTTTCTGTTTATAGTAATTTTCTCTTCTTTTTCTTTTTCTGTGTCAGCAATTTCGACTGATCAGAATCCTGATACTCTGCTTGCAGGGATCTATCTTGAGCATGCCGCCCGTCAGTTTTCTTCTGATAATTTTGTAGAAGCATTTTCTCTTGCGGATATTTCTCTTACATTTCTTAATTCCAGTTCGGATGCTCTTTTTATCAGAGGAGTATCCAGTCGGAAATCTGAAGTTAAAGACTCTTCTATTGTAGATCTTTCAGCAGCAATAATATCAGATAACTGGAAATATTATAATGAGACAACAGCCAGGGTATTTTTATCAGAATATATGTACCTGGCAGGTGATATTGAATCTGCATATATTAATTTACTTCCCTTTAGTAATGATCTGGCAAATAGTTCATTTTCTACTGAAATATTTATACGAATGTCCCTCAGTCTTGGAAAAGTGGAGGAAGCTTTAAAAGCGGCTGAAAATCTTCTTAGAGTAGATACTTCAGATAACTATTCACAGTTGATTATGGCTTTATACAATCCTGAATGGCGCCTGAGGGCAAAGCAGATTTTAATTGATGGAGATCCTGCAAATTCTTTTTCGAAAGATGTTGTACAGATAATTATTAAAAATTCAACTGATTGTTATTTTCTCATGAATTTATACAGGAATCGCTGGGGTGAAGACCGTTTTTATAAAATTAGTAATATTTGTAAAAGAAATGATACATTAAGAGAACTTTTAGACGAACTGTATCCTGAAAATTCAGTTATCAATCATAAGGAATTAACCAGAGTTTACAGTCTTGTCGAGGATGACAGCAGCAGGCTTTTAATTAACGAGAAACTTGGTTCGATAAATTTAACTATTATTTATGATATCAATAATGATGGTTTTAACGATACTGAAGCCATTTTTAATATGGGTAATCTGGTATATTTTAGTTTTGATAGTGATCAGGATAATAATTATGATCATTTTGTTGAATTGGATGGACTTCCTGTAAGTTTAAAAATAAAAAATAGAGAAGGAATATCCTCCTTTTTTTATGAATCATATCCAAATCTTATAAAGGTCACTGTTTCTGATGAGAAATCACTTATTGAGTATCAATTGATTCCATATACTCTTGTTCTGGACATAATAGAACTTCCTTTGGATCCTGTTAAAGATATTCCGTATATTCTGGATAATATAACTTTTCCTGACAGTGATACTCTGACAGTTTCTTCCACACAAAAGAGTATAAATAATTTTACTACCAGTTTAGAGTCAAAAAGTATTTGGGTAGAATCCGATGAAAGCGTTGAAAATGTTTTTAATTCTGATGGCATAAGAGTAATAGAACGGCACTTCAGAAACTTTGTTCTTATTACCGTATTAAAAGATTTTGACAATGATGGTGTATTTGATACCACATATGAATATAAGGACGGTTCACTTCAAACTATATCCTTTGATGCAAATAACAATGGCATAGCTGAATACATTGAGGATTATAAAAAAGGTTTAGTAAGAAGCTGGGATTTTAATGAGGATGGATTATTGGATTCACGGGAACGTTATGAAAATGGAATAATCTACAGAGAATTGTCATCTGAACTTAATGGGAATTTCGATACATTCATTGAAATTAATGGTGATATAGATTAACTATGAAAAATATTATTCTTTTTATTATTATACTAATATTAATTATTTCATGTACTGGTATTCCTGTATATGTCGACTTACAGTCTCTTGACGATTTGACAATTGAAAAAATTGAAACTGGCATTAAAGAAGAAAAAATAGCCCAGGTTTTACAGGATATTTCATCTTTAAAACGTACGGGAACGTATGATGTAAAAGTACAGGCAAATTTATTACTTAAAGAAGCCTCTTTATTAATTAATAAACTTTTTTCCAAAGCAGTTGAAGATCGCGATTTTTTAACGGCTGCTTCATTCTTTGTAACTGCGGAGCAGGCAGAAATAGAATTATCAGGAGATTGGGATTATAATCTTTTAATAAGCTCTATGATTTTTAATGATGATGAAAAATATTCCACAGCATGGAAAATATCTATCGCCCGGAATAATCTTAATCTGAATATACTTAAAGATTCTGAAATTATAAAAATCATGGATTTGGCAAAAGTCGCAGGTGATAAGAGTTTTATCCGGAAATTACTTGCAGAATCCACCAGTCGTTCACTTGATTTAGAAATAGATTTGGAATATTTAAACAATGATATTCAAAAAACTGATTTTCTGAAGGGGACTGTCACCATCTGGGTTAATCGTGGAATGAAAATTGAAGGTGGTATAGGAGTACCTGATGGCGTAATTGGCAGTGGTTTTTTTATAGATAAGGCTGGTTATATACTTACAAATTATCATGTTATAGAGAGCGAAGTGGATCCTGAATTTGAGGGTTTCTCACGCTTATATATACGCCTTTGGGATAATCCGGATAAAAAAATACCTGCAAAGGTGGTAGGATGGGATAAAGCTTTTGATATTGCTTTATTGAAAGTTGAGCTGGAACCGGAAGTGGTTTTTTCATTTTCAGAAGGGAAAAAATATTATCCAGGTACACCCATTATTGCAATAGGATCCCCTGGTGGTCTTGAAAATACAATCACTTCAGGGATTATCAGTGCCTCTGGTCGTAAATTTCTACAGATGGGTAGTGTTATCCAGGTGGATGTTCCTATTAACCATGGAAACAGTGGTGGTCCTTTGATTGACAGTGAAGGCGAGCTTGTAGGAGTTGTATTTGCAGGAATAGAGCAGTTTGAGGGTATTAATTTCGCAATTCCAGGAGAACTTCTGGTTCCTCTTATTCCTTCATTATATAAAGGCGGCCGGATCAGCCATCCTTTCCTTGGTCTTGCGGTTAAAGAGGATGCAGAAGGCCTCCGTGTAATTTATAAATTTCCGGGTGGCAGCGGATCCAGAGCAGGTCTTAAGGATAACGATATTATCACAAATATAATGGGTATTAAAATAAAAGAAATTGAAGACGTGAACAAAATATTTTTAAAGTTAGAGCCTGATATGGCAATCAAAATAGAATGGATTAGTGATGGAGTAAAACAATCCGGTATAATTGCTTTGGGACATAGACCTGATTATCCTCTTCTTGAAGCATCCCGAATTGACCTGGAAATGAATCTTATTCCTCCTGTATTCGGTATGACTATAAATAGTGTTTCGAAATCTATATTTGGCTCTGAATATATAATAACTGAAGTTTTTCCCGGAACTATTGCTGATGAAACAGGACTTTCTATAAATGATCCTTTTACTATAAGAAAATGGGAATTATTAGATGATCAAAAAATAATTATTATGCAGATACGAATTAAAAAAAGAAAGGCTGGATTTCTTGAAAGTGGCGTCCAGTTAGGTGCTTATCTGGGAACATCTAATTTTATTTAATCAGGGTGGTTTTAACTTGAAAAGTGAATTTAGAAAATACACAATACTGGTTGTAGAAGATGAGGTTATAATAGCTGAAGGCCTTATTTTAAGGCTTAATAAGCTGGGATATGATGTTCTCCCCTATGTAAGCACCGGTGAAAAAGCAATTGAAGTTTTATTAAATACGTCTCCGGATCTTGTTTTGATGGATATTCGTATAAAAGGTAATATGGATGGTATAGAAACAGCAAATGAGATAGGTCGTAAATATTTCATTCCAGTTGTTTATCTGACTTCCCTCTCTGATGAAGTAACAATTTCCAGGGCGAAAAAAACCGGAGCCTATGGCTTCATTTCAAAAACAACTAATATGAATAATCTGTATACAACTATAGAAATGGCAATTCATAGAAATAAAATGGAAATAGAAGTTAGAGAAAAAGAAGAGCTTTTGTCGGTAACTTTAAAGAGTATCAGTGATGCTGTTATTGGTGCTACCATGGATGGAACCATTATAAGCTGGAATAAGGGAGCCCTTGATATTTTTGGATATGAGTTTCATGAGGTTGTGGGGAAGAATTTATCCATACTTACACCTACGTCATTCCCTAATGAAATACCTGATAATCTTGACAGGGCAAAAATGGGTATTGAAATTGAACACTATGATACAGTCCGAAAAAATAAAATGGGAAAAATACTTAATATATCAATAAAAATTTCTCCTATTAAAAATAAATCAGAAGAGATAACAGGGGTTTCTATTATTGCACATGATATAACTGAAAAGAGACTCATGGAAAAAGAGATTCTTGAAATTTCAGAAAAAGAGAGTCGTAGGATAGGTCAGGACCTTCATGACAATCTGGGTCAGCATTTAACTGGTCTAATGTTTCATCTAAAAGTCCTTGAAAATAGTCTTAGAAATAAAAAGCTCATTATAGAGGCTGATATGGCCTACAACATTGCTATGGATACAAAAGATGCAGTGAATTTGACCAAAAAACTGGCCAGAAATTTAATAAATGTCAATATTGAAAATCAGGGTATCTCTACAGCTATAGAGGAGCTAATATCATTTTATTCAAATCTCTATGGTATTGAAATAATATATGAGACCAATGATGAAATTGATCTGGTTATAAAAGAGAGTACTACTATTAACCAGTTGTATCATATAGCACAGGAGGCACTGACAAATTCTATAAAGCATTCCAATGCATCTATTATTAAACTCACTTTGAGAGTAGAAGATTCAGAGATATATTTACAGATATCCGATAATGGTACTGGACAATTTATAGATAACGAAAATAATGGAAAAGGTCTTGGTTTAAGTATATTAAAATATCGGGCTAATGTAATTGACGGGAAGATATCAATTATTGGTAATAAAGGAGAAGGTACCAAGGTCATTTGCAGAGTACCAATTTTACGGGGATGAATTTTAAATGAAAAATAGAATAGTAATAGTTGAAGATCACCCTATAGTAAGCAGGGGAATGGCACAGCTTATTAATTACGAAGAGGATATGTGTACAGTTGGAGAAGCAGAAACCACCTTTATTGCCCATGAGATTTTAGAAAGGGAAAAACCGGATCTTGTGCTTGTTGATCTTTCTTTAAAAGGCGGCAGTGGTCTTGAACTTATAAAGGATATAAAAAAAATATACCCGAAGATGTTAATAATTGTTGTTTCTCTCCATGATGAAAATGTTTATGCTGAAAGGGTTATGCGTGCCGGAGCGAAAGGCTATATAATGAAAAGTGAAGCAACCGAATCAATTCTAACGGCAATACGCCAGGTTCTTAAAGGTGGAATTTACCTAAGTCCGGATATGCAGACAAAAATGCTTAATAAAATTGTTTCAGGTGTTGATAGCTCTGTGCATACTGTTGATCTTTTAAGTGATCGTGAGTTTGAAGTTTTTGAAATGGTAGGAAAAGGTATTACAACAAAAAAAACAGCAATTGAGCTTAACCTTAGTATAAAAACTATTGAAACATATAAATCTCATATTAAAACAAAACTGAATATAAAAGATTCTACAGAGCTAATACAGTTTGCAACTGAATGGAGTCTGAATAACAGATGATTTATACAGGGGACAGCAATGATTAGCATATTCATAGTTGAAGATGAAGCCATAGTCGCTCTGGATCTCAGGAATAATCTTGAAAGAATCGGATATTCTGTTGTTGGTGTTGTTCCCTCTGGTGAAGAAGCATTGGAAAAAATTGAGGATCTCGATCCTGATCTGATTATTATGGATATTAAACTTCAGGGATCTCTTGATGGAATTGATACTGCTGCCATAATAAATGAAAAATACAATATTCCATTTATTATTCTTTCTGCATATTCAGATGAAGGAATAATTGAAAGAGCAAAACATGTAGAACCATTTGGTTACATAATAAAACCATTTGGTACAAACAATTTGAGGGCTTCTATAGAAATGGCAATGTATCGTGCCAAGATGAAGAGTGAATTAAGTAAGCTTGAACAGCAATTAAGACAATCTGAAAAAATGAAGGCGGTTGGAAATTTAGCCGGTGGTATTGCACATGATTTTAATAATATATTGACAGTTATTCTGGGATATTCCACTTTGATTGAGGATAAAATAGCTCAGGGTGAGAATGTTCTTTCTGAAGTTGAAGGTATTCGAAATGCAGCACTTAAGGCCAATTCATTGACAAAGCATTTACTTGCATTCAGCAGGAAACAGGTGTTAAACCCAAAAGTTGTTGAGATAAATATTATTGTAGAAAATGTATCCAGAATGATCAACAGGCTTTTACCGGAGAATATCTCACTTAGTATTATTACTGCGACTGATTATCAGGCAGTTTTTATCGATCAGGCACAAATTGAGCAAGTTGTACTTAATCTGGTTCTTAATGCAAAAGATGCAATGCCTGATGGAGGTTATCTGGTAGTAAGTTCCAGTATTTGCAGATTAGATAATAATTTACTTGTTACCACTGGTTTAGTGCCTAAAGGTAATTATGTTACCATAGCGATTAAAGATAACGGTATAGGTATTCCCCCGGAGAATATTGAGCATATCTTTGATCCCTTTTTTACTACAAAATCAGTACATAAAGGAACGGGCCTTGGACTTTCTTCTGTGTATGGAATAATTAAACAGAGCGGCGGTTATGTTGATGTTAAATCAAAGCCTGGAGAAGGTACTACATTTACCATCTATATGGAAACAACTTCAGAAAAAGCTTTAATAATAAAAAAGTCAGAAGAGAAAATTGAAAAACTGAAAGGGGATGAAACTATTCTTATAGTTGAAGATGAGGATGATGTACGAAAAATAGTAGTAAGAATACTCTCTGTTAATGGATATCAGACTCTGGAAGCTTCGAACCCTGGAGAAGCTATACTTATTTCAGAGAATAAGAATATATCATTCAGTCTGCTTATTACAGACGTATTTATGCCTTTAATGAATGGAAAGCAGCTTTCAGAACGTCTTCACACCATGGGTAAAGATTTTAAAACCATTTTTATTTCCGGGTATGAGAGTAGAATGGTGAAAAAGAAGGGTGTCAATATTAAGGGGGGTCAATTTCTACCTAAACCATTTGAATCTGTAGATCTTTTAACAATGGTCAGGCATACTCTTGACGGTATGATGGATTCGTAATATCTTCAACTTTTACTAAATAGAGAAAATCAGGAAAAAATAATGAAAATCGATAAAAGCAGAATAAGAAATTTCTGTATAATTGCGCATATTGACCATGGAAAATCCACCCTAGCTGACAGGTTCATAGAATTAGCTGGTATTGTGGATGATAGAAAATTTAAAAATCAGCTTCTGGACAGTATGGATATCGAGAGGGAACGCGGTATTACTATTAAATCCCAGGCTGTCACTATTCCTTATACAAACTCAGCCGGAGAAAAGTATATCTTAAATCTGGTTGATACTCCTGGACATGTTGATTTTTCCTACGAAGTTTCAAGGGCTATTTCATCATGTGAAGGTGCTCTTCTTTTAATCGATGCCAGTCAGGGAGTTGAAGCTCAAACACTTGCAAATATGTATATGGCTATCGAACACGATCTGGAGATTATACCTGTTATAAATAAAATTGATCTGGCAAGTGCAGATATAGATTTTGTAAAACACCAAATTGATCATGAGCTTGGACTTGATCCGGATATTGCTGTACCTGTTTCGGCTAAGACAGGACTTGGTGTTGAGAAACTCCTTGAATCTCTTGTGGAATATATACCACCGCCAAAAGGTGACCCTGACAAACCTCTTAAAGCACTTATATTTGATTCTCATTATGATCCTTACAGAGGTGTAGTTATACATGTCCGGATATTTGAAGGCAGTCTATCTGTGGGTGATAAAATTAGACTTTTTTCCAATAATGCTGCATATAAAATTGAAGAAACCGGTATTTTTGAAATTGACTTATTTAAAAAAAACAGCCTTTCTGCCGGGGAAGTAGGTTATATAATTGCCGGAATTAAGACTATTTCTGATATTCGTGTTGGAGATACTGTAACTCTTGATAATAATCCATGTGAAGAGGCTCTTACTGGTTTTAAAGATGTTAAACCTGTAGTATTTTCATCTATTTACCCTATAGATGCAGATGACTATTCAGAACTCTTGTCCGGTATTGAAAAACTTAAATTGAATGATGCTTCTCTGGTCTATGAAAAGGACTCTTCCATAGCTCTTGGTTTTGGTTTTCGTTGTGGGTTTCTTGGTCTTTTACATCTTGAAGTTGTGCAGGAAAGATTGGAGAGGGAATACAATCTTTCTATTATTTTTACATCCCCCTCAGTTCGTTATCATATCACATTAAATAATGGTGAAGAACTTAAAATTGACAATCCACTTGAATATCCTGATCCCATGAAGATTGATTTTGTTGAGGAACCTTATATTCGGGCTTCACTTATTACTCCCTCAGAATTTGTAGGAAATATAATTAATCTCTGCCTTCAAAAAAGGGGAGTTCAGCAGCATATGGAATATCTTGATGAAAAAAGGGTTGAGCTTATCTATGAGATGCCATTAGCTGAAGTATTATTTGATTTCTATGATAAACTAAAATCAATCAGCAGGGGCTATGCATCATTTGATTATGAGCTTCAGGGGTTTAAGAAAACAGATCTTGTACGTCTTGATATTCTTGTGAATGGAGAGATAGTAGATGCTCTTTCACAGCTTGTTTTTAGAGACTCTGCCGTGGACAGGGCCCGGAATGCCTGCAAAAAACTAAGAGAAGAAATACCAAAACAGCAGTTTAAAATACCAATTCAGGGATCCATTGGGAGTACAATTATTTCCAGAGAAACTATCTCCGCATTAAGAAAAGATGTTACAGCAAAATGCTATGGGGGAGATATTTCACGAAAAAGAAAACTCCTCGAAAAGCAGAAAGCGGGAAAGAAAAGGATGAAGATGGTCGGAAATGTAGAAGTTCCCCAGTCTGCATTTTTATCCATTCTGAAGAGCGATTAAGAAAGGAGACAGGAAACTGGAGACAGGAGGAGGGAAGACTTGAACTCCAAACGATTCTTAGTCGTCCGGTCTCCATCCTCCTGCTAGATATATCTTTCCAGAATATTAATATAATATCCGCAGGAAATCAGGATACGTTTAAGAAAACCTGGTTCTATAGATGGTTCAGGTGATTTATCAGGGAAATGCAGATAGATATAATCTGCTTCTTTAAGAAGTTTCAGAATAGTTTCAGATTCCCTGGATTGACCTGATAAATATGAATAAGTTGTATCATATAGCCTGTTTAGCAGAATTATTTCATTTTTACAAAACTCTTTAAAATTATTTATTAAAATTAAACTACTGTCAGTGTTACAATGATTATTCTTTTTTTTGTTATCATTGAAAATCAGATCTACTGTATTTGTAAGATTACCGCCATTGTACAGACCTGTTTTTCCTATATCGAATAGTCTTTTACTTTGTTTGAAATTCTCAAGCATTAAATCAGCATAGGAACTAAGAATTAGATCTGTTATACATTTATTTCCAGATTTATCTATATTATGAATTAAAGGTCTTGCATAGTATATTTCAGGTTGTTCCATTGGTTCAAGGCGATTTGTTCGTATAAGTTCTGTAAGATTTCTGGGTGAGCCGTTGGCATGGGATTTTCCAATTTTATAAGAAAAATCCAGACCTGTATAAAATACCATTTCTTCTGTAATTTCCAATGCAAGGTAAATTGCTGTAATACCAACAGAGCCCAGGGCAGGTAATTTTGCAGGTAGTAATTTATAAAATTCAAGACGATGCAGGAGTTTTGTATTTGCAAAGTTTGAGATAAAGGGATGTGTATTTCCATTCATTACTGACAGTATACCAGGGTATCCGGTAAGATCAAAAAAGAGTGGAATGCCTTTATTTTTAACTTTCATGAAATCATAAAAATTATAAATCTGAGCATCCACTGCAATGATATAATCCGGTTCTATTCCATTTTCCAGTAGAACATCTACGGATGTATCCACTGCCAGTATTTTAAAGCTATCTCTTTTGTCTTTGATGAATTTAATTGAACCTTCAAGTGATTCTCCTGCCCCTGTTACAAGAACAGGATAATTTGTATATGGAAGGCTGCGTAAAGGCAATGTCTTTGTATTGTTATAAAGCTTATAAAGATTGAGGAAAATATTTTTTATCCATAGTGGACCCATATGGATAAGGGTCATTCTGTTTTTCCAGTATTCCTGTATTTTATTATCTATGGTTTTAATAATATTTTTATATTCTGATGAATATAGAGAGTAACCGCCTGTTATATTTATATGTTTTACACGACGAAAGTTCCAGATACCCAGCTTATCTAAAGTGTTACTAATATCCTGAGAATCAGTATTGTTGATAAATGTAATTAATTTTGAATTAAGAAGTATATCAGGAATATTACCTTTTGAAAGATTAAGCAGGTTTTTGGATAATTCAAAACAGATAATATGGGAATTATCAGGGAGCCTTGCTAGAATTTCAGGTATACCATAAAAAAGCAGAGGTGATGTAAGAATATAAAGTGTACTATTTTGCAGTACAGTTTTTTCTGCCCTCATTATGGCTCTTTTTTCAGGGTCAGTGTTACTGTAAAGATATCTTTCTCTGTATAAAATAGAAAACCCTCTACCAGTATCAATTAGCAGAGGGTCCTTGTTTGTCATAATATTTATCAGTTAGCCATTATATACTGACTGAATATATTTATAAAGTTATTTGTTAGAAGCTCAGAATCAAGAAAAGTTGAATTAAGCTCAGTTTGCTGAATTTGATTTACTAAATAAGGGTAGAAAGAATCCATATAGGAAAGTTCTTCATCTGTCATTTCCTGTTCGCTGATCATTTGTGCAACAAGAATAGTATCACCAACTATTGCAGGTTCGGTCAATTCATCAGCTTCCAATGAAAATAATGAGGTTAGAAACCTTTGATCAGTTGCTACAGTATCAAAATATATGCTCTCATCAGCTGTTTTCACCTGCTTTAAAAAATAGCTGTTTCCGTAATTAATTGGGAAATAATCTGTAATATAGTAGCTTAGACCCATGGATGATGCAGCTTCAGTGAATCCTTTATCATTAGCGCTGCCACTGAAAGTTCCTGCCTGGACAATAAAATAATCTTCTATCATTCCTTTTTCATTTATCAGCATATAATTTCGAATATTTTTCAGCTCATTTTCGTCTGTCAGATCAGGATCCTGGCTGACTTTGTTACATCGATAAATACTATACCCGTATGGTGTCTTGACGAGTGCACTTATCTCATCTTCTCCAAGTGCAAAGATAGTGTCTGTATCGTTATTGTCTGAAATATCACCCCCCAATGAGTAATAAGTTACCTGACCCATATCACCTCCTTTTTCTGCATAGAAATCAGTAGAGTGGTTTTGAGCAAGT
>CBDVAD010000031.1:0-15863 GCA_965371875.1 uncultured bacterium | reverse complement strand
TTATTTTTCGTTCAAATTCCCAAAGTTCTTCAAGTATTGATTCTTTTGGTATGGGTAAATACTCCTTAGTGGAGTTTTTTCCTATGTCAATTATTTTTGCTGGAGTTCTATTGTTGTATTGTGGAAGCCAGGCTGCCTGTTCGTGTAACATTTTATCTGCCAGTTTTCTAATTTCAGGTAAGTCAAGAACTGATGAGGTCAGAGGATCAAGAGCAAGGGCAGCTATTAATGTTTCAGGATTTCCTTCCATTGCTGCTTTCAGGCAAAGTTCCTGTACAATGATATTAGTTCTGTTTAAAGCAGCAAGGGGGAGAGGCAACTCTTCTTTTAATTTAACAGGACTAAGGTTTTTTTCGATTATTTCGCAGGAAAGCTCAACAGCAGATTGCGCTGGTAAATTGGAGATCCATCCATCCTTATTTGAAATATTTCCATATCCTTTCCAGTATTTACCCGTTATAAGAGCTTCAATGACTTCCGGTCCCTGATAATTCCCCGGTGGTTTCAGGGACCCATCTTCGAACTGCATGAGATCCACATTTTCTGTTTTATTACTGATAAGCTTGCAGAGTCTGTTATATGCGCCTGACGCTCCTGCGTAACCTGAGACTTTACAGTATCGATCATTTGTTTTTCCTGATCGTCTAAACCAGGGAAGCAGATCAGACAGATGCCCTGAGCTTTCTGTAACAAAATAACCAAAATTTTGAAGAATTTCAAATCTTACCCGGTCCCTGCTGAAATATCCCGGGTCACTGAAACGCTTTCGAAAATCAGGATATAAATCCAATCCATTCTGCTCAATCTTAAGGGCCCAGGTCATATGATTGATTCCTGCAAAGAGAAATTTAAGTGAGTCTACTGGTTTGTCCAGAACCGCTGATATGAGTTTTTTTGTAATATCTACACCACTGCAAAGTCCAATATACTTGTCCCAACCCATTTTTTCCGCTGCCATGGTAAGAATAGCCATTGGATTTACATAGTTAATTAACCAGGCATCAGGGCATAATTTTTTCATATCCTGAATTAAATTGACCAAAACAGGTACCGATCTCTGAGCTCGAAAGATACCTCCCGGACCAAGTGTGTCGCCAATGCATTGGTCAACACCAAATGACAAAGGCGTTTTATAATCTGATTCAACCGCTTTGATTCCACCAATCCCGAAAAGAGTAATGACAAATGCTGCACCATCAACAGCCTGTTTCTGGTTATCGGTAATTGTTACTCTGGAGGAAAGGTTGTTTTTTTCAATTACCTTATTAATGTAGTTTTTATAATTAGAAAGGCTGTCAAGATGGGGAGACATTAATGAATACTCCCATCCGTTAAGTGCTTTAAGTGATAATAGATCATTTAGGAGCGGTTTAGTGAAGACAAAACTACCTGCTCCGATAAATGCAAGTTTTTTCATTATTACAGTTTAGCATGAAATTTATTTTAAGTAATAATTTTGTTCTTAAAACCTTAACTTGACTCGATTGAAAATATTTATTAACATATTGGTATAAGTTATTAGTATGTGTGTATCTGAGGAGTTATATTCAATGAAAATAAAGACTTACTTCATCGTGTTACTTGCATCTCTTATGGTTGTGTTTGCGGGGGTAGCCGGAGTTCTCGGTGCCACAATGATTCGGAGATGGGATCTGTCTCCGTTTATTGCATTTATTATTGTTAATGGAGTATCTCTTGGCGTATTTGTTATTATCGGAATGATAATGATGAGTAAAAAAGTGCTGAAACCCATAAACAGGATTCACACAGGGATAACCAATCTTACCAATGCTTCAGGTGATCTCTCTATAAGGATAGATATTGATACGAAGGATGAAATGGGTGATCTTGCCGGGGATATCAATATATTCCTTGAAAAGCTTAACAGCATGATAACAGAATTGAAAGGTATCGTTGATACCAGTACTGAAATAGGTGAGAATGTTGAAACCGGAACCCTGAGATCAGCTTCTCTCGGGGAAGAAGTTTCTCTTAAACTTGCTGACAATCGGGATATACTAAAAGAGCTGACTATTGTAGTACACAGAGCTTCTGATGGGGTGAACAGTGTTAGTACCCTCATGAGAACAGTTGTGAACTTAATTGTGGATATCCAGTCTGCATCTGTAGAAGAATCTACTGCAGCCATAGAGGAAATGATGGCTTCCCTGAATAATATTTCCAGGATTACGGAAGAGAAAAAGGTTTTATCGGACCAGCTTCTTTCCCTGTCAAAGCTGGGTGCCGAAGATATGGATAGTACAGTAACATCCATACGGCAGGTATCCGGTTCCGCAGAAGTGATCCTGGATATGGTCCAGGTTATTACTGATGTAGCAGCAAAAACAAATTTGCTTGCCATGAATGCAGCGATAGAGGCTGCTCATGCAGGGAAAGCAGGGAAGGGATTTTCTGTAGTAGCCGATGAGATACGAAAGCTGGCGGAAACGACAAATGAACAGGTAAAGACCATTTCCCTTTCGATTCGGGATATTGCAGGAAAAATGAAGTTTGCTGACGATGTAACGGTAAAAACAGGAGTTTCCATTAATAAGGTCATAGAAGGGATTGAGGATGTTGCCAATGGTATGACGGAGATATCCAGCAGTATAATAGAGCTTTCTGTCGGAGGAAACCAGATTATGGAAGCGATGAATTCTTTACGGAATTCCACAGTGGAAGTAAAAGAAGGTTCTGCCGAAACAGAGACAGAAATTGGTAAGGTACAGGCCTCTATGAAATCGGTAGTTTCAAAGTCAGAAATAACCGTCGAAAATTCTGATGCAATGAATACACTTATGGGAGAAATACTGGAAGTAACCGAGAATCTTCTAAAGCAGGGTAAGCGCAATGCCCGGCAAATTGCAGGTATTGACCAGAGAATTCAGCAGTTCAAATCCTGCAGTAAGGATCGGGAGTTTGTTATCGGGTATAACGATGTCCCTCCATATAGTATGAGCGGAACCGGAGATGAGGCTGCCGGAGCAGCTATTGATTTTTTCAACCGAGTACTTGAGGAGATGGGGATAACTCAGATTCGCTACAGATCGGTACAGAATTTATCAAGAATGTATGAACTTCTCCACAGAAACGAAATTGATGCTTACACTTTGGCGACCCGGACATATGATCCTCATCCCGAATATAAATTTGTTTCACCAGTTTATCCAACTATTCGCAGCGTTCCTGGTTTTCTGATGCTGAAGGAACATCCACTTGAGTTGATCAGTAGCACTGAAGATCTGAAATCTCTACGTATATCAACTAAAAACGGTATGCCATTGACGCAAACCCTTTCACAGGTGGAATCAAATGTACAATTTTTTGGGGGAACTGACCCTCTTTTGGACAGTATTAAAATGATGTTAAAAAATCGGACTGATGCGGTATATTCTCTTCTTGTTGGCGAACTTCTTTACATGGCAAAACAGCTTGGAGTGTTGGATGTAGTTAAACCTGTTTATTTGCCGGATCCGGAGTTGGAACTTTTTACTGTATTTTCCGATAAAGCGGCGAATCGGGACCTCGAAAGATATGAAGCATCATTTAATAAAGTCTCTGAAGAATTATCCTTCGATTCGATGCTTCAAAAGTATTTCAAGTAAGCCCTCTATTTGATAGTAGAATTTCAGACCATTCGTTTTTATGGTTCTACAATCTATATTTTCTCCTTTTTTTTTATTATTACCCTTGCACTCTAAAAAAAAGTATTGTATAGTAAAACAGATATTGGTACAAGTTGTACCTATATCTTGCCATGGATGTGGTAAAAGTCAATGAATAAGGGGAGGTCCAAAATGGACAAATTTAGGTTTCGAAAAGCACCGGCATTTTTTATTCTGTGTCTGATGCTTATGATGAGTGTTGGTATTGGTACGGTCTTTGCAGGAGGTGACTCCGAAAAATCTGAGGGTAATTTGGTATATGGGTATGTCACTCCTGGACCTGATACATGGTACAAGAAAGATGTCGACGGTTTTGTGTATGCTGCAGGGCTTGCGGGTATTAAAGTGATTGTTCTGAATTCTGACTACGATGTCGAAAAAGAAATCGCTAATATCGATTCACTCATTACACAGGGTGTTGATGGAATGTGTGTCTTTACATTCAATGAGAGTGGTGCGAATATTGCAGCAAAAAAATGTGCTGATGCGGGCATTCCTCTTGTTGTAACCGATAATGTAGGAGAGGTATTAAAACAGAGCAATGACATTGTCGCTTGTGTTGATTTTGATTGGAAGGCAATGGGTACAGATTGGGGAGAATACATTGCTGAAGAATACCCTGGTGAAAACATCGCTATGATAACAGGAATTTTTGAACATGTTCCAGTGCAGATGTACCGCAGTACTTTTGAGTCAAAAGTAAAAGAGCTTGGAAAGAATAAAATTCTTGCAATACGGGATGGAAAATACAATCCAAGTGTAGCTGTAGACCAGGCCCAGGATCTTGTAGAATCAGGTCTTGATTTTTCAATTCTTTTTGTAGGAAATGAAGACATGGGGGCTGCAGTTATTCGTATGCTGAACAGTCGAAATATTCTTAATAATCCTATAAAAGTAATTTCTCAAAATGGTTCTCCTGTTGGTATCCCATTAATCAAAGATGGAAGTTTGAAATATTCTATCGCCTCTTCTCCAGGTTGGGAAGGAATGATCTCCTTTTTAGCACTCGATGCCTATATCAAAGGTGTCAATACAACACTAAACCAGCAAATTATGCTTCCGATTACACCTGTTAATATGGATACAATTGATGATAAAACAAAAGTTGTTCCATGGGATGCTGATCCTGTGTGGCTTACTCTTACTCATGAGTTTTTCCCTGAGTATGACGGCCTGTATTAATTAGTGATTTAAAGCCGGGATACAGTATTATACTATCCCGGCTGCTTTTTCTAATATAGTTGTTAAGCTTCAATCATTAAGAAAATTTTGTACAACCTTGTTTGATTTACAGAGTATTTCGCATAGTCTGTTGGGATGTATTAAAAACAATTAAGTCGGGGACTTCACTTTAAGAAGCTCTCCTTCCGGATATTAAGGTGAATATAATGTCAGTATTATTAAGAGTGGAAAGTGTAACAAAGATTTTTGGTCGTCAAAAAGCTTTGGATGAATTCTCATTTGATCTGAATCCTGGGGAAATCCATTGCCTTGTGGGTGAAAACGGAGCTGGTAAGTCAACATTTATTAAAATACTGTCCGGTGCCCTCAGTCCTGACTCCGGTCGGATTTTTTATGAGGGTAAAGAGTATAGTCACTTCACTCCTGATGAGTCTATGGTTCTGGGTATTTCGACAATGTATCAGGATGTCGAATTAATCGAAACACTGACAGTTGCAGATAATATTTTTTTAGGAAATGAGATTACCGGCTTGTGTGGAAAAGTAGATACTCGAAGTCAGAATAGAAAAGCACGGGAGATCATGGACCGGTTAAGTATCTCTTTAGATGAAACACTTCTTGTGGAAGACCTTTCAGCAGCACAAAAACAGATTCTTCAGATAGTTAAAGCGTTTCATATGCAGGCAAAGGTCCTTATTATGGATGAACCTACAAGTTCTCTGGGGCAGGAAGAGACCAAAGCTTTGATGGGGATGATCAAAGATTTAAAAAGCAGGGGAATTGGAATAATCTATATCTCTCATTATCTGGAAGAGGTTTTTGAGATAGGAGACAGGATTACAATTCTGAAAGACGGTCATTATGAAGGAACATATAATTCCAGGCAAATATCAATAGAAGAAGTTATCAGAAAGATGGTAGGCCGTGACGCAAAGTTATTTTTTAGCCGTGCCCCGGTGCAAATCAGAGAGATAAAGCTTGAAGTAAAGAATTTCTCACGTCATGGTGTTGTGGATGATGTCTCTTTTGATGTTCATAGGGGTGAAATATTTGGAATCGGCGGCCTTGTAGGCGCCGGCCGAACAGAACTGATCAATCTTATTTTTGGTATTGATAAAAAAGATTCCGGGGAGCTCTATATCAAAGGTAAGAATGTAGTAATTAATAATCCTTCTCAGGCAATTAATGCAGGAATATGTTTAATAACAGAAGATCGAAAACAATTTGCTCTGCTTGGTAATCGTTCTGTCAGAGAGAATATAATTCTAATTTACAATGAAGTTTTTAATAAAAGACTAATTAAGAGAAAAGACGAGATTTCAATTGTTGGGAAAATGATAAAAAAGCTCCGGATTGCAGTTTCAGATCAGGAGCAGAGCGTTTTAAGCCTGAGTGGCGGGAATCAGCAGAAAGCGGTACTTGCTCGTTCACTTTTGACTAACTCAGATATTTTTATTTTTGATGAACCGACAAAGGGTGTCGATATCGGTGCAAAAGAAGAAATATACAAACTGATGGTGCAGCTTGCAAGAGAAGGAAAATGCATAATTATGATCTCTTCCGATATGCCGGAGCTTATATCTATGAGTGACAGAATAGGTGTTATGCGAAATGGTAAAATGGCATATATTTTACCGGGTAAAAATGTGAAGGAAGAAGAGTTGATTGAATACTTTATAGGTGTCAAATAGAAATATGGGAGTTGAATGCTGTGGAAAAGATTGTTCTTACTAATAAAATGAAATGGATTGGAGAACAGTGGGCTGTTCTGTTTTTTGTAATACTGGTGTTATCGCTTATTACGGGTATTATTAATCCAAAGTATTTTTCGGCCAGAAATATGATAAATATTGTTGAACAGATATCTGTTCTCGGACTTGTAGCGGCCGGAGCTACAATACTGATTATATCGGGGAATTTTGATATTTCTGTCGGCGCAAATATCGGTCTGACAGCTTGTGTTATGGCAATGTTGATGAAAACTGATATGGCCTCTTTCCCTGCAATAATGATTGGTTTGTCAGTTGCCGTTACGGCTTCCCTTTTCATCGGGGGATGTTCAATAGCATTCAATGCTCCTTCATTTATTATTTCAATGGCGAGTGTCGGAATCTTTAAAGGAATAGCCCTTGCATTGACTGAAGGTACAATACAGACTATTTACGGTAAGTTTGAGATTATTGGAGCAACACGTCTTTTTGGTTTTATACCGCTTCTTTTTATTATAAGTCTTATAGGTTATTTTTTTATTCACTTTATTCTTGCTTATACCCGTCTGGGGCGAAGAGTATATGCAATCGGGAATAATTCTCAGGCAGCGTATCTTTCCGGTATTAATGTAAAATTTAATAAAATGGTTTTCTTTGCTATCAGTGGTTTGATGGTTGGAATGGCCGCTACGTTATTATTATCAAGAGTAGGAGCGGTCCAACCTTCAACCGGTTCCGGAATTGAGTTAAAAGCTATTGGAGCAGTTGTCATAGGTGGTGCCCCGATGAATGGCGGTAAAGGCAAAGTAATAGGAACTTTTTTTGGTGTCCTGTTAATGGGAGTTATTTCCAATGTTCTTAATATGCTCAATGTTAATCCATATTTTCAGGATATTGTGTTTGGTGTTCTCGTAATTGCAGCTCTGGCAGTAAGTATGTTCAGTATAAAAAAAGCTCGTTAACTGTGGAGTCAAACATGCAGAATTATGAAATTAGAAGCGCCAAAATAAAAGAAGCATTTATCAATGCTAAGAGATCTTTACCTCAGAACTTTACACGCACCATTGATCTTTCATGGAGTGTCTGGATGTTTGGTACAGAATCTCTTGAATTTTCACTAAAGAGACTAAGAAGATCAGGATTGAAATACTTTGAATTGAGAGGTGATCATCATACACAATATTCCGGTACGTCCTTGAAATATGTTAAAAAACTAATCTCAACTAATGGAATGAGAGTATCCGGAACCTGTGGTTTATTTGGACCTGAAAATGATTTATCCAGTAATAATACTTATACTCGTCAGCGTGGTATTGATTATATTAAGCGTGAAGTTGAGTTTCTCGAATCTGTTGGTGGGGAGTATCTGATTGTTGTACCCTCAGCTGTTGGAAGGCCTGAAGCATTGGATAGTTCTGAATTGTTTAGAAGTGTTAATTCTCTTAGGCAATGTTCAGATTCATTTAAGAATTCCGGGATAAAAGCTGCTATTGAACCGATCAGATCAGCAGAGGTCAGTTTGATTAATTCTGTTGATCAGGCATTGGAATATATCAAAGCTGTGGATTGTGAATCAATTAATCATATTAATGCAGATACATACCATATGCTCCTGGAGGAATCACATATTGGTGAATCTATTATTAAATGTGAGGACCAACTTGTTAATCTGCATGTAGCAGACAGCAACAGGGATGCTCTGGGATCCGGAATGATAGATTTTGATACAGTTATTATGGCTCTGTATCTTATTGGGTTTAATACTCCCGGTCATTTTGTAACCCCTGAACCATTAGGTCCTTATCCAAATCCGTATGCTTTGATGAATGAACTTTGCGATACAGATGTAATGGATAGACTCGTTAGCAGTTCGATTAATTACTTCAGGGAAAGAGAGGCATTTGTTCTTTCTTTATAAAATGAATAAGAATGGGAGAAATATGAATACTACTAAGGTTGGTGTTATAGGTACAGGATTTATAGGAAAAGCACATATTGACGGAATTCGCAGAGTTCCGGGATTGGAAGTTTGGGCCGTTGCAGAACAGAATAAGGAGCAGTTGGAAAAAACTGTTCAGGAGTTAGCTATACCAGTTGGATATGATAATTTTAATGCCTTGTTAGAAGATTCTGAGATCGATTCGGTACATATATGTGTTCCCAATGACCTCCATTATCAGATTGCAAAAGCAGCAATTCTTGCAGGCAAACATGTTGTTTGTGAAAAACCTCTTGCTGTAACTACAAGTGAGGCAGATGAACTTGCAGTTCTGGCCTCTGAAAGGGCTGTGGTTACTGCTGTTCATTATAATCTTAGATTCTATCCTGTAATTCGATATGCACGTGATCTGGTAAAACAGGGTAAGTTAGGGAGATTTTTTACAGTTCATGGATCTTACCTTCAGGATTGGCTGCTTCTGGAAACAGATTATAACTGGCGCCTTGAATCAGGTAGTGGTGGGAAATCAAGGGCATTTGCAGATATAGGAACCCATTGGATAGATATGATCTCGTTTATAACCGGTAAAGAGATTGTAAAAGTATTTTCCGAGATGAAAACTCTACACTCTAAAAGAAAGCGTCCCAAAAAAGAAATTTCTACTTTTTCAAACAGTAAACTGGATTTAGAGAATGACTATGAAAGTATTTCAATTGATACAGAGGATATGGCGGTTATTCTCTTTCAATTTAAGGATAATACAATAGGTAATCTTGTTGTTAATCAGATGGCAGCGGGGCGGAAGAATCGTTTGGGTTTTGAGATTTATGGTGAGAAATGTTCTCTTTCCTGGAGTTCCGAAGTGCCGGATGAGTTAAATATTGGTTATCGGGATAAACCCAATGAAGTATTGTTTAGGGATCCATCTGTCATTAATAATCAGACTTGTAATTATACGGACCTGCCTGCATCACATAATGAAGGATTTACAGATGCTATAAAAAAGTTTAATGAAGAATTTTATTCTTTTGTACGTAATCCTGATCTTTTTAAAGAGAGGTGCCCGGATTTTGCCACTTTTAGAGAAGGTGCTTTGGAAGTGACTCTTTGTGAGAAGGTTGTGGAAAGCTCGGCATCACGAATGTGGATTAAGTTATGAATAACCAGACCAAAGCCAACAACCCCCACCTCTCAGACTGTGGCTGTTGAGTACAGCATAAGGAGTAGTTAAGTATTTATCCTGTTGCCCGGTACTGAAGCATGAATTAGTTATTTTAATACTCAGCAGGGAGGTTTTCGAGTTCTGCGCAGGTAAATACAGGCCCGTCGATGCATACATATTTTGATCCGATGTTGCACCTGCCGCATTTGCCTATTCCGCACTTCATCCTGTTTTCCAGGGAAAGAATTATGTCGTTCTTGTCGAAGCCAAGCTCAAGCAGAACAGGGATAGTATAACGGATCATAATGGGAGGCCCGCATACCAGTGCAATAGCATTGTTTGAAGATGGTTTTTCATCCTTAAGAATATTGGGAACCAGGCCGATCCTGCCATGCCAGTTATTATTCGGGGCTCTGTCAACTGTAAGAATAAGGTCGATATTACTGTCTGTTTCCCAGTTTTTAAGGAGGTTTTTATATAAAAGTTCGCCTGGGTCGCGCGCTCCGTAAACAGCTGTTATTTTACCAAAATTACTTCTGTTTTCTTTGCATAGCATATAGGTAATAGCTGAACGTAATGTTGTAAAGGCAAAACCACCAGATACTATAACAAGGTCTTTTCCCTCTATCCGATTCCATGGGAAGCTGTTTCCAAAGGGTCCCCTTATCCCTATTTTTCTGCCGGATTCCGAATTATGAAGCTCATCAGTAACAGTACCTGTCTTTTTAACTGTAAAAAGCAGATACCCATTTTCTGTCGGGGAGGATGCTATTCCGAATGGGGACTCCCCTTTGCCGAATACGGACAGTTCTGCAAACTGTCCGGGCATATAGGAAAATGCCTTTAAATCTTCCTGCCTGTTAAAAGACACTTTGAATGTTTTAAGATCTTTTAGATTGTTTTCAATGGTAATTTCATCGATGGTTACAGGATATGGTATATATGGATTCTCCATTAAGCACTCCTCAATTTATTACAATCCATTAAGGGTTTTTATCATTTCCCTTATATCCAGGTTTACAGGACAGTTAATTACACATCGTCCGCAGCCTACACAGAATATCTCCCCGGAAGTATCAACTGTGTACGAAAACTTATGCATGATTCTCTGGCGCATCCTCTGTTTTTTGTTTACTCTGGGATTGTGTCCTGAAGCATGAAGAGTAAAGAGAGGATACTGGCAGGAATCCCATGTGCGGATTCTGATCCCCTGCCCTTTGTTGTTTTCTTCGTCTGTTATGTCAAAGCAGTGGCAGGTTGGACAAAGGTATGTGCAGGTACCGCATCCAATACAGGTTCGGGTAATATTTTCCCAGACAGGATCTTCAAACCCTTTGTCGAGTTTTTCTTTAAGACCGTCTAAACCGGCCGGTTCAAGCAATGGGATACTTGCTTTTTCGGACTGTTTTTTAACAGTAATGACATCTTCATCCAGGCTTTTTGAGAAATGGGAGGAGTTTTTTTTCATAAAGGCTTCTCCCTTTGGGGAACATGATTCAAAAAGTAGTTTATCTTTAAGTTCATAGACAAGTACATCAGCTCCCTGCTTTCCTGATGGTGATCCTCCGACAGATGTGCAGAAACAGCTGAAAGCGGGTTCTTTACAGGCTAAAGATATTATAAGAGTATTTTCCCTGCGCTGAAGGTAGTATGGATCTTTGAACTTTCCATTGCTGTCGGAAAATATTTTATCGAGATATGTCAGGGCAAGAGTATCGCAGGGCCTTATTCCGAAAAGAATAAAATCCTGTTCAGGTGCATGTGTTTCTTTCAGAGAACCTTTTTCGAAGGTGAAGAGAACTTCCCTCTGGGGAAAGAACAAGCCCTTGGGTGAGAGCTTCGAATTGCTGTAATCAAACAGGATACTTTTCTGCTTATCTACTTCTATGAACTCTACTCCTCTTGTGCTGTTTATAACAGGTGCAAATATCCTGTTTTTACCGGCAGCTTTTAAGACTTTGTACAGATTTTCTTTTTTTATAGTACATTGTACCATTTCAATACAATCCTTTTAATCCTGATTATGGTTCTGTAGTAAAATCATCGCTGTCATCTTCTTTAAAAGTTGACATCGGAGAAAGCTCTTCGGTCGAAAAGCCGGGAATAAAATCAAACAGCTCATCCACATCCATAACTATTTTCTTTGTAAATGTCCTTAAATCAACTCCCATAGGGCATGCCCTGTAACATGCATCACATTCAACGCATCTTCCTGCCTGATGAAATATTCTGATCAGATGGAAAATCATGGTATCAGTCAGATCAATACTTGCACCGATCCATCGCAGGTCTGTTTGATCGGCAAAACATTCCTTACACCAGCAGTTGGGACAGGCTTGCCTGCAGGCATTACACCGGATACATTTTGATATTTCCTTTTTGAAATATGCCCACCGCTCTTCTAAAGTTTTTTCTTCAAACTTCTTAATTTCAGCATATCCTCCATCTCCTGGCTCACGGGCCTTGCCCGGAATAAGAAAATCAACATTCTTCGGCATTGGAAACCTGCATGAAATACAGACTTCCTGCAGGAATTCTTCCCTGTTCAGGCTGTGTTTCCTGTTGTCCGATGTTGTGATATTCAGAATTCCTGCTGTAGTTTCATCCGTGCCTGTTATTTCCAGGCCTTCAAACTTATTTTCCACTTTTCTTTTATCGATCATTCCTCTGCACGGAACACCTATTGTTACAATATTCTCTTTTATAATCTGTTTCTCTTTTATAAGGCCGACAATGGAGCGCATATCACATGCTTTTGCAACTATACCGATTTTTGGAATCTTATCAGCCTGATTTTTTCGTTTGCTCAGATCCTTCTTGAAATATTCAGGCAGATATACAGCAAGGTTGCCTGAACAGAAAGAGTTCCATCTGAGTCTTTTAATTCTGTTTTTAAGTTTTTCTAAATCTTTTTCAGCAGCATTTATAAAATACGGTCTGCTCATTAATGGGATGCCTGCTTTTTCGTAACCTAAAAAGAGATCAATTTTTTTATTTAAGATGAGGTCATCAGCTATTTCCTGTATATTCTTTTCTATACTTTCCATAAAATCAAACAGCACCCTTTACCAATTTTTTCACCATTTTTTTCGAAGGCCCGAGTTTTTTGATGTCATCAATTACCTTATTCATTAAAGCTGCAAACCGGCCGCCCTCTGACGCAGAAACCCAGGAAAACTGGACCCTTTCCGGTTCAAGTCCAATGTAAGTTATCATTCTTTTCATAATAGCGAACTTTCTTCTGGCAACAAGATTCCCGCTTATATAATGGCAGTCTCCGGGATGGCAGCCGGAAACCAGCACACCGTCTGCCCCGTTCTGAAGTGCCCTTAGAATGTATAGAGGATCTATCCTTCCGGAACAGGGCACCCGAATAATTCTAACGTTCGGACCATACTGAAGCCTGCTTACACCGGCTAAATCAGCGCCTGCATATGAACACCAGTTGCATAGAAAAGCTACAATTTTAGGTTCCCAGTTATCTTCCTTCACAATATCCTATCCCCTTTTATACAGTATTAAGTATTTTTAATATCTGTTCATCTTCAAAGCCGTGCAGTTTAATGGCTGTACCCCTGCAGGTGGATGCACAGACTCCGCACCCTTTACACAAGGCTTCATTAATTACTGCTATTCTGCACTCTTCATCTATTGTGATGGCATTGTAAGCACAAACAGTAACACACGCGGCACAGCCGCTGCACCTTGACTCATCTATATAAGAGATCTGACCGGCTGATTCTATTGTGTCCCTGCTTAAAATTGTTACAGCTCTGCCTGCTGCAGCCCGGCTTTGAGAAATTGTTTCGTTAATATTTTTCGGGAAATGAGCAAGGCCACACAGATATACACCGTCTGTTGCGAACTCAACAGGCTTTAATTTAACATGAGCTTCCAGAAAGAATTTATCACTGTTCAATGGTATTTTAAAAAGCCTGGAAAGCTCTTCATTGTCCGGATTAGAATTTATTCTGCTGCTCAACACAAGCAGATCAGCAGTAATATCAATATCTGCTGAGAGGATGTGATCACGGACTTTAACTGATAGAGATTCCGCTTTTTGTGTAACAACCGGTTTAGTATCCTGATTGTACCGGATAAAAATTATCCCCATCTCCCTTGCCTGTGTGTAATATTTCTCTGTGAATCCATAAGTGCGTATATCACGATATAAAATAAAAATATTCGCATCAGGTTTTTTTTCTTTCATGCGTATAGCATTTTTAATTGCTCCTCCGCAGCATACTCTGCTGCAGTACATATTATCCGGTTCTCTTGATCCCACGCACTGAATCATTACAATTGTACCCGGCACTTTAAAGTCTGAATCTATGATTGCTTCGCTGAGTTCCAGAAGAGTCTTTACGCTGCTGTTCTTTCCATAGAGATATTCATCAGGTTTATTCTCAAGTCCTCCTACAGCCAAAATTGCCACACCATGTTCTATCTCGTGTGCTTTGCCGTTTCCACTCCGGATGGTTGAGGTGAAATTCCCTATAAATCCATCCACCTTTGTAAGTCCGGAGTCTGTGTAGACTCTGATCAGTTTATGATTTAATACCCTTCTAATAAGTTCCTTTATAAAAACAGAAACATTATAGCCTTCAATATTACGGTCAATTTTTAAAGCGATTCCCCCCAGGGTTTTGGTTTTTTCAATTAAAAAAACTTCATAACCCTGATCAGCAATAGACAGAGCAGCAGTCATACCCGCTGTTCCCCCGCCTACAATCAAGGCTTTCTGAATTACTTTCAGGAGGATCGATTTTAAAGGCTCAGCAAGGCTTGCCTTGGCAACAGCCATGCGTACAAGATCCTTTGATTTTTCAGTGGCAGCTTCTTTTTCATGCATATGAACCCAGGAGCATTGGTCCCGGATATTAGCCATTTCAAAGAGATACCGGTTAAGACCTGCTTCGCGTATGGTCTGTTGAAACAGAGGCTCGTGAGTCCGGGGTGAGCAGGATGCAACAACAACACTGTTTAAATTATATTCTTTAATTTTCTCTTTTATAATCACCTGAGTATCAGAGGAGCATGTGTAAAGGTTATCGTCTGCATACACAACATGGGGAAGGGTCTTTGCATATTCTTTTACTGAAGGCACATCTACAATACCGCCGATATTTTTACCGCAGTGGCAGATAAACACACCGATTCTTCGAGGCTCTCCTGCAATATCTATTTCAGGAGGAAGCTCTAAGGTTTTTACTTCTGTTCCCCTCACTTCTGCAAGCTGAACCATTGCACTGGAAGCAGCGCTGGATGCTTCTATTACACTTTCCGGTATATCCTTTGGTTCGGCAAATGGACCTGTCACATAGATACCCGGCCTTGTTGAAGCAGAAGACTCAAATGGTTTTCTGACTGCAAACCCATTTGCATTAAGCTCAATGCCGAATGTTTCTGCAATTTGTTCAGCATCTTCAGGAGGCTTGAGACCTGCAGAGAGCACTACCATTTCAAACTCTTTGGTTTTATATGTTCCGTTATTCTCATCCACATATCCAATACTTAAATTGCCTGTCTGTCCAATTTGATCAACCTGCTGAGGACGGCAGCGGGTAAACTGAATACCAAGCTCCTGGGCCCGTTCGTAGAATAGATCAAACCCTTTGCCATGTGCTCTTATATCCATGAAGAAGATTTCGCATAAAATATCCTCTTCATGTTCCTTTGCTATTATTGCTTCTTTTATTGCATACATACAGCAGACAGAGGAGCAAAAATCATTCTTACTGTCCCGGGATCCCACGCATTGAATAAACGCAATACGCTTCGGCTTACTCAGATCGGAAGGGCGTACTACATTTCCCATAAAAGGGCCGGAAGCAGAGAGTATCCGCTCGAACTGCATGCTGTTTATAACATTGGGAAAGGTTGTAAACCCCAAATCCGGTTTCTGCACTGCATCGTACAGACAAAAACCGGGAGAGAGGATAACGGCTCCTGCCTTAATTATAATTTCTTCGTCTTTCAGTAAATAATCTATGGCGCCTGCAGGACACACTTCAGAACAGATACCGCATGATTCGTTTTTAAAATGCACGCAGTTTGATCTGTCAATTACAGGTACATTCGGAAGAGCCTGGGGAAAGGGGATATATATGGAAGGGCGTTTTTTAAGTCCCATTTCAAACTCAGAAAGCTGGGGCTTCAGAGGTTTTTCGTAAACAGTTTTCAGCCTGATGGAATTTGCTGGACAT
>CBDVAD010000030.1:0-16052 GCA_965371875.1 uncultured bacterium | reverse complement strand
TGTTGAGTTTGAAGATCCTGAAGGTTCAAAAGCTCTGGCTAAAACTGCAATTTCCAGAATCCCGGGTTCAGGTTTTGTTTCAACAATAAAGAAATATGGTACCGAAGGAATTGTTATTGGAAATGCAGAGGCAGGAAACCTTTGTGTACATAACTATTCTACAGGTCATCATAAGGATTATGCAAAACTTGACAGAAGTAATTATGACGAGGATTTTCTTGGAAAAGGAACTACCTGTTTTGGATGTGCAGTAGGGTGCAGAAAAACTGTAAAGGCAGAGACTCCTTATAAGGTTACAGATAAACTGGGTGGGCCTGAATTTGAGACTATTGGAGTTCTTGGCTCAAACCTTGATATTTTTGATCCTGTAGCTGTCGCAAAAGCAAATGAGCTTTGTAACACCTATGGTATAGATACAATTACTTTAGGTGGAATTATATCTTATCTGGCAGAATCTGTAGAGAATGGTTTGATTACAGGGGATCAGATAGGTTATAAGGGTTTTGGTTTTGGTAATGCAGACAGCGTAATCTGGCTTACCCATCAGGTAGGAAAAAGAGAAGGTGTTGGTAATATTCTTGCTGATGGATTTGAAGCTGCCATAAAACACTTTGGAGAGGCAACAAGGAAATATGCAGTTCATGTCAAGGGTCATGGTTTTGCAGTTCATATGCCTCAGGTTAAACCCTCTCTTGCTTTAATGTATGCTGTTGTTCCTCTGGGAGCAGATCATATGTCCAGTGAACATGACTGGCTTATAACTGATGATTCAGAAGCTTCACGGGGGCTTGGAATTATGGAAACAGATGATGTTAATTCTACAGGAACCAATAAGGTTCGTATGGCTGTGTATTCCCAGTATTATTATTCTGTTTTGGATTCTCTTAACCTATGTATGTTCTGCTGGGGTGCCGGAAGTCTTTATACTTATCCTGAGCTTGAAGATCTTGTTCGTTATACAACTGGAATGGATATGACATTCTGGGAACTTATGATGGCAGGAGAACGTAAAGTAACAATGATGCGTCTCTTAAATTTAAGAAGAGGTTTTACTGATAAAGATGATAAACTTCCTGCTAAGATGTTTGAACCTTTGTATGATGGTCCTTCAAAAGGCCGGTCAGTAAATGAAGATGATTTTAACAGGATGAAAGTTGAATACTATGGATTTTTAGGTTGGGATGAAGCAGGTGTTCCACGAAAAGAAAAGCTTGCTGAGCTGGGGCTTGAATGGGCTGTTTAGGAAACATTCCAATAATGTAGAGACGTAGCATGCTACGTCTCTACCAGCCTAATATTTTTTCTTTTTTTTGTACTGAACAACCATATGCACTACAGCGTTATCTTCTCCGGTGTTCTCTATTAAGTGTTCAATATCGCTGTGATAGCTTAGAAAGTCACCTTTATTCATTTGTATGACATTTTCTCCGGCTGTAACTTTTATCGTTCCTTCAAGAAGTGTAATGAACTCCTCTGTCCCTATAAAATGTGGCTCTGAAAAGATTTTCGTTCCCTTTTTAAAAGTCATTAGAAAAAATTCAATGTCCTCAACCATATCCAAAGAAGTAAGGTCTTTTATATGAACTCCTTCCTCTCCCTTAGGAGGGTCGACAATTATAATTTCACTACTTTTTGTGAGGGTAAAATTTCTGGTTTTGACAGAAACAACCCTTGTAAGTTCAGTAATTTCTACATCAAGGCCTGTTGCAATTTTCCAGACAGTTGATATAGTGGGGTTTACCTTGGCTGATTCAATCTGGGAGAGCATTGCCTTTGATACGCCGCTTTCCTCAGATAAAATCTTCAGAGTCATCTGTTTATCTTTTCTTATTTCTTTTATTATGTCCCCGATAGGGAGTAATATTTTCTCTGTCATTTTTTCCCTGTTATGGAGAAGTGTTTGATATACTAAAAATTTGATCACTATGCTGAAACATGGGTAGTATTTCAAACTTAAATTCATTATACTGTATTAGAGACAACACATCAAGTTTTTATTTTGAAGAGGAGTGTAGGTTATGAACAGTGATTTTAGGGATTATCTTTCGGAAAAACTTGATAAAATTAAGGAGATGAAACTCTTTAAAAATGAAAGGGTTTTAACTACACCTCAGGGGAGTCATATTGAGACTGAAGACGGAAAAAAGGTACTGAACTTCTGTTCAAATAACTACATCGGTTTAGCCAATAATGAAGAAATAAAAAAAGCGGCTGTCCGGGGCATTGAAAAGTGGGGGTTTGGTCTCTCTTCTGTCAGATTCATATGCGGAACACAGTCTATCCATAAACAACTTGAAAAAGAGATAGCTTCTTTTACAGGCTGCGAAGATGCAATTCTATATGCTGCTTGTTTTGATGCAAATGCTGGAGTATTTGAACCGCTTTTTGATGAAAATGATGCAATTATCTCGGATGAGCTTAACCATGCATCAATAATAGATGGAATACGATTGTGTAAAGCAAAAAGGGTTCGTTATCAACATCTTGATATGACGGATCTTGAAAAAGGGCTTAAGGAAGCAAAGGACTCCAGGTTCAGGATAATCTGCACAGATGGTGTCTTTTCAATGGATGGTGATATTGCTCCTATTGATAAAATATGTGCTCTTGCAGAAAAATACAATGCACTTGTAATGGTCGATGATTCACATGCAACCGGTTATATTGGAAAAACTGGAAGAGGATCAGCCGAATACTGCGGAGTGCTGGGAAAGGTAGATATTATAACAACAACTTTTGGCAAAGCTCTGGGGGGTGCATCAGGTGGGTGTATCTGCGCAAGGAAGGAGATTGTTGAAATGCTGAGGCAGAAATCCCGCCCCTATCTTTTTTCGAATACCCTTGCCCCTGCAGTAGCTGCAGCATCTATAGAAGCTCTCGCTCTTTTGAAAAAGAGCAACGGTAAATATTCATCTGATCTTAAAATGAAATCAGATTATTTTAGGGGAAAAATAAAGGGGTTGGGGTTTGATGTCCCCATTGGAGATACGGCAATTGTTCCCGTTATGCTTTACGATGAACACCTTGCAGTAAGAATAGCAGAAAATCTTTATGAAAATGGGATCTATGTAATTCCATTCTCATTTCCTGTTGTCCCTAAAGGGAAGGCAAGAATTAGGGTACAGATTTCCACTGAACATACAATCGAGGATATTGACAGGCTTCTTGAAGCGTTTAGAAAGGCTTCTGAATAGATAGGTTATCATGAGTCTGATTGTTGCTGCTCTTATTTTACTTTCCGCTCTCCTTCATGTAGGCTGGAATACCCTGGGAAAGAAAGGGATCTCGTCAGCAGCATTCTTTTTTACTGCATCATTTGCTTCTGTTATTTTTCTTTTTCCATTGTTATTAGTTTTGGGCTTCGATTTTTCAATCTATTGGAAAGTCTGGATCTATCTTTTAGTTTCCGGTTTATTTCAGGCTGTATATTACACTGGTCTGGCAGGAGCCTACAGAACAGGAGAAATGTCTATCACATATCCTCTAGCCAGGGCCCTTCCTGTTCTTTTTGTTCCATTTATCAGTTTTATTATTGGAAGTGTAAATGGGCTGACGATTTATTCACTTTTGGGCATGGTTGTAGTTTTTATTGGCTGTCTCATCCTTCCTCAGGTAAATCTAAGCCGTCTGTCATTCAAAGAATACTTCAAAGTGTATTCACTTTTTGCAGTTCTGGCTGCTGTTGGAACAACGGGTTATACTCTTATTGACAGCAGCGCTATGACAATAATTAGAAATACAGCAGGCAATTCGATTCTTAATGCTGTTTTTTATTTTACATTTCAAATGATTTTTGTATCCATATTTCTTGGTCTTTATATTCTAATAAATAAAGTTGAACAAAAAAAACTGCTTGAGATTATAAAAAAGGAGAAGCTTCCAACTGTCTCCGCAGGCCTAATGGTTGCTGCTGCCTATATAATAATTTTAATTTGTTATCCAATGGTTACTCATGTAAGCTATGTTACGGCCTTCCGTCAGATTAGTATCCCATTAGGGGCTTTTACAGGGATGTTTTTTCTTAAGGAAAAATGGAGCATCCCGAAAATACTGGGAGTTACCATTATTTTTACGGGACTGCTGCTTGTATATCTTTAGGGGCTCATACTTGATACAGCAGTAGGGGTTATTGCCAATCCACCACGGCAGGTACATTTTAAATCTGAAGACATAGATTCTCCAACTTTCAACATCGTATCTACTACCTCATCAAAAGGAATAAAAGATTTGAATCCTCCAATAGCAGAAGAAGCTGAAACAAAAGCATGACTGACTCCGGCAATATTTCTTGCATAACATGGTATTTCTACCTCACCGGCCACTGGATCACAAACTAACCCAAGTGTGTTCATCAAAGAAATCGTAGAAGCATTAAAAGCCATTTCACAAGTTGCCCCCATTACATGAGCAAGTCCTGCTGCTGCCATTCCTGCGGCAGATCCTGTTTCTGCCATGCAACCGGCAATCTCGGCTGCAAATGTTGCACGATTTCCTATAATCACACCAATCACACCTGCCACTTTCAGTGCATTCGTAACTTCAGTCATTGAATGTCCTTTTTGCTTCAGGCTGTAAAGACAGCCAGGGATAATTCCGGCGCTGCCCGCAGTAGGACAGGCACAGACAATACCTCTTATAATATTAGTTTCCATTACAGATAACGCTCCACTGATTGCAAGATGGATGTAATCTCCGGCCAAAACCTTCGCCATCTGAGATTTTAATATTTTACTTGCAGAGGGTGCTAAATATTTATATCGTGCTTTTTCACTACTTCTTTCAAGTCCCTCCTGCACAATATCCAACAGCAATTGTGCACGACTGCGAAAGTGTTTCTCAACTGCTTCCACTGGTAAACCCAATAGCATCGATTCATAGTGTACAGCTATTTCAGGTAAAGTCTGATTCCTGCACAACTCAAGAACCTCTTTCCCGTTATTGAAAAATGTTTCCCCTCCTGACACCAGCAACTGAACAGGTTCAGCTTCACGAATCAAAGTGATATTGGATATCTTTGAAAGAGAGGAACGTTCTTTTCTGCTCAGTTTCCTGGAAGTTTGAAATAACCAGAAATCGCGTACATCATCAACATTTTGCTGCTTATTAATAAATAAGTCTTTCTCCCCCAGGCACCCAAGAATATCTTTAAGTGATATTGGCGCGCTGCATTCAATCATGACTATATAAGTTGATCCGTCAATACTGATTTTTCTATCATTGTATTGAAGGAGTTCAAAAATTCCGCCTCCAGTCGAAATTGCCAGATAACGATCTGTGTGTCGGGAGGAATTCCTATCACAAGTAAGTGAGAGTTCCACGAGATTGGGATGAACTATCTGTTTTAATGAGCATATCTCAATATCGAATTTAAAAGGTGCAATAGGGCTGTTCAATGTTGATAGGGCTTGTGCATATTCTTTGGATTCCATCCCGATACCAATCAAACCAGCTGCAAAGCCTTCATCCGATCCCTGTTCCTCATGTACCTGAGCGAATGAACCATCATAATCAAATCGGATAGATGCCTCCAAAAGGTTTTCACCATTTGACAGTGATAGTTGTCGGCAGGTGCGCGCTATTGCATAAGGCGCAGCGGAATGAGAACTGGAAGGTCCATGCATAATCGGCCCAAGGACGTCATTCAAAATACTGATTTGTCTTTGCTTTTCAAGCATATTATCCTCCATCTACTCTGTCTTTCAATTTTTACAGCTCAAGTGCCTGGTCTATTAAAAATCCCCGGCAAACTCACCATCTATAATTATATCAACCATTTCTCCATCCCAGGTTTTTCCGGTAACATCTACATCCGGAGAACCTATCATAAAATCTGTATGGAGGTTGGAAACATTAATTCCATTTGCCCTTTTCTCTGCTACCCCCATCTTACTTCCCCCTTCATAGCAGTCAGGGTAAGCACTCCCCAAAGCTATATGGCATGAAGCATTTTCATCAAACAAAATATTGTAGAAGGTTTTTCCAGACTTAAAAATAGGAGAGTTGCTGTCTACCAGAGCCAGTTCTCCTAAATAAGCAGCAGCAGGGTCTATTGCCAGATACTGATCCAGCACATCTTTTCCAGATTCAGCTCCATAATTTACAAGTTTTCCTTCCTTGAATTCCAACCAGGCTCCCTCTATCATTTTGCCAATAGCTGGAACCAGAACAGGCCGTGAAATTCTTACTTTACCTTCTGTTTCTCTAAAATCGGGAGCAGTAAATACTTCTTCTGTGGGAATGTTTGGTGAGAATTCAATACCTTTTTCTGTAACAGATCTGCCTCCATGCCAGATTGCTTTTTTGCTCAGACCAATTTTAAGATCTGTTCCAGGGCCGTTGAAGTAGACTTCTTTTAACTTAAGACTATTTAAAGAAGAGGCTCTTCTTTTTAGAGTCTTACCACTTTTTACCCATGCTGCAGATGGATCTTTCTCATCCAAATGGAGGATTGGAATAAGAACTTCCCAGAGATTGTCAATTGCCTTCTGTGAAGGAGGTAGATCCATAATTTTACCTGACAGTATTTCTGTAGGAGCAAAGGCTACTATCCACTGGATTCTGTTGTTTTGTGTGGCCTCTCTAAATGGTTTCCCTGCCTCTGCAACGGCTTTACTGGAAATTGTATTTCGTTCAGGATCCAAAGTTGCCAGTATATCCGGATCTTCAGTACCCTTAAGGGCAATCAGAGCCCAGTTTTCCTCAACCATTAAACGCAGAGTTTCAGTTCTGAATGCTGGTACATAATCCAGATATTTATCTTTCGAATTGTCTATTCTCGCCTTGTACAGCAGGGGGTTTTCTTTTTCATTTGAATCCACCCTTACATATCTGGCCCCTCTTTTGTATGCTTCAGCTGCGATAATCGATGCAAATTTCCAGTGTACTGGTTCTGTTCGAACCAAAAGGTTTTGTCCTTCCTGAAGATTAAGGCTTGTAAGAATAACGTTTGCGTATTTTTCAAAAAAAGTCATTGTATACTCCATCTGTCGATTAGTAATAATAGTATAATAATTTTAATCTTTGTAAAATATATCAAAAAAAGTTAAATATATCAAAATTTTGTTTGATTTCGTGAATTTTTGCTTTAATTATTTTCTTCATAATATATACTGAAGCAAATGGAGGATGCCTATGAAAGCTCTTGCAAAGACAAAAAAAGAACCTGGTATCTGGATGATAGATGCACCGGAACCAGAGTATGGACCAAATGATCTGCTTATTAAGATTAAGATCACTGCTATTTGCGGTACTGATGTACATATCTACAACTGGGATGCCTGGTCCCAGGCAACTATTCCTGTTCCCATGATTACTGGTCATGAATTTGTTGGAACTGTTATCGGAATTGGTGATGAAGTAGATGGTTTTTCAATTGGAGACAGGGTTTCCGGTGAAGGGCATCTTACATGCGGCCATTGCAGGAACTGCAGGGCAGGGAAACGCCATCTCTGTAGAAATACAAAAGGTATAGGTGTAAATGTTCAGGGCTGCTTTGCAGAGTATCTTGTTCTTCCGGCAGGAAATGCCTTTAAGCTGGATGATTTTATAAGCGATGAAGTCGCATCAATTTTCGATCCCTTCGGTAATGCTGTTCATACAGCTCTTTCATTTAATGCTGTAGGAGAAGATGTTCTTATTACCGGTGCAGGTCCAATAGGAATAATGGCTGCTGCAGTAGCAAAACATGCCGGGGCAAGATATGTAATAATTACAGATGTAAATGATTACCGACTCAACCTTGCCAGACAAATGGGGGCAACCAGAGCCGTTAATATAAAGAAAGACAAGCTGGAAGAAATAATGAGCGAGCTTCATATGCTCGAGGGATTTGATATTGGTATGGAAATGTCCGGTAATCCTTCTGCCCAGAATCAGTTGTTTCATTGCATGAATAATGGTGGCCGTGTTGCTATGCTGGGGATTCCAGCTGAAGAGAGCCAGGTAAACTGGAACGATATTATTTTTAAAGGGCTAATTCTGAAGGGTGTTTATGGCCGGGAGATGTTTGAGACCTGGTACAAAATGGCATCCATGATACGTTCAGGTCTGGATATAACACGGATAATAACTCACCGGCTGCCCATTGATGAGTTTGAAAAAGGTTTTGAAATTATGGCCTCAGGACAGTCGGGGAAAGTTCTTCTTTACTGGGAGTAATCTTATTTGGGCGTTTCCCTGCTATAAGGGCGAACACAAGGTTCGCCCTTACAACAGGGTCAGGCCATTCCGGGGTTCCGTCCGGGGAACCCGGACCGCTACGCGCCCTGCATGTCCTTAACGCGTAGGGTAAGGAAATGATGCCCGTGTTAGGGGGCCAGGGTACCCTCCCTGGTGATTTTTTTAATTGAAATCCCAGTGTAATGTAGTATTATAAATTGCGTATAATAGTAGTTATAGGAAATAAACCTAATCGACACCCAGAAAGCTGGTTAAATAATTAATTTTTTAATACTGTTTTTACTAACCTGATTTTTTAGACTGATTGGCACTGTTATAAGATATTCTTACTCTTTAGAATTTTAAATATTTTATAATATTTTATTCTGGGGTTAGTACTTCCCCACAAGGGCTTTCCTACTTCAAGCTGATGCTTTAAGATTCTTTCATAATGCTGGACGGTAAAAAAGTAATTATTTTGATTACTGTAAGTTTTAAGGATTATTCCTGAATATTTTTTTCAGAACATCCGGTTTAAATCCTATAACAGCGAAGACCCGATTCCGCTTCGCTCCATCCAAATTGCCAGTTTTTACAGGTTGCGGAATTGCAATTTAGGCAATAGAATAAGTTTTGTACTGGTAAAAGGCAACTTCGGGTATTCGCAGAACGTTATATTCAAAGGGATGAAAACTTTAGAAACTGATAGACTGATTTTAAGAGAATGGAAACTAAG
Organism: uncultured bacterium; assembly: GCA_965371875.1. Lineage (GTDB taxonomy): Bacteria > Spirochaetota > Spirochaetia > B11-G9 > B11-G9 > JAJRQE01. The sequence continues at coordinate 7,159 of CBDVAD010000030.1, read as the reverse complement.
TGATAGTGCTGATCAATATGATTATGCAAAAAGTGAATTAGTTGGGCCAAGTGCAGGTTGGAAACCTCAAAAATCAGAAGTTGAAAGTAAAGATATTATTAGAATGTTTTTAAGAGATGGCGATGTACTTGCAGTAGAATTAAAAGGAGAAAAAAAGTAATAGGGAGTATCGGGCTTCATGAAAGAAAACCAGATGAAAAATTAGAATCATTATATCAAAGAGAAATAGGTTATGTATTAAACCCTAAATATTGGGGAAACGGTTACATCCCGGAAGCTGTAAACAGAGTATTAAAATTTGGATTTGAAGAAATGGGTTTAGATATTATCTGGTGTGGACATTTTGAAGATAATATAAAATCAAAACGTGTAAATGAAAAATGTGGATTTAATTTCAAATTCATAAAGGAAAGGACTCTGGAAAAATTAGATGGTAAAAAGGTAAATACTTGGTATTATAATATTTATAGGAATGATTACCTGTAAAAGCTAAAATATTACATGCTACCAATAAAAACGACATATAACACATCTACCCAGTTCCGCCTATGACTTCACCTAAATTACCTATTTTTTCTACTTATGGGTTTGTTTTTCAGGCTTTAGAATAAGAAACATAAAATCCTGGCGGCTTAGGCTATTTGCGAGCCGTTATATTCTATTTCTGATACAGGCATAAGTAGCGCGGATTATGATTGACACCCGTAACGTTGCGGGTTACAATGGTGGGTATGATTAAAACCTTTAGACATAAAGGCTTGGAGAAATTCTTTATCACAGGAAGTAAAAAGGGAATCCAACCAGATCATGAAAAAAAACTTGCTCGTATACTGGACCGTCTGGATTCATCGATTTCAGTTAATGATATGGCTCTACCAGGTTATAAGCTCCATCAATTATCTGGTAATGAAAAGGATATCTGGTCTGTGTGGGTAAATGGTAATTGGAGAGTCACATTTTATTTTGAAAATGGTGACGCTTATATTGTAGATTATAGGGATTATCATTAGGAGGTTTAAAATGATAGCAAAACGTAAACCTGTTCATCCTGGGAGTGTTTTAAAAGAAGATGTGTTAGGTCCTATTGGTTTAACCGTTACTAAAGCTGCCTTTGATTTAGGTGTCTCCAGAAAAGCTTTATCAGAATTGATTAACGAAAAATCTTCTTTAAGTCCGGATATGGCTCTTCGAATCTCCAGGGCAACTAATACCTCTCCTGAAAGCTGGCTGAACATGCAGTCAAAATTGGATTTATGGGAATCTGAACAAAAAGGAATAAATGTAATTCCATTTCCAACCTATTCTGACTCATTCCATGATATAAAAGAAGGGTAACTGCAATCACTCAAACGACCAATGGCAAGTAATATATGTTCGCTACATCCAAATTGTCGAAATATTATTCTTTTAGGATTTTTACAAACTGTTTACCGTTCTGGCAAGTAAAAGATTGAATATCCAATGTAATTACTATATAATTACATGTAGAGGTGCAAAATGCAAGTCTCAGTAGTACGAATAGGAAATTCCCGTGGGATTAGAATTCCAAAAAGTATTCTGCAACAACTTAATATAGAAGATAAAGTTGAATTGGAAGTTCACAATAAAGAGATTTTAATACGGCCAATAGAAAAGAAGCCAAGAGAAAGATGGTCTGAAGAATTCATAAAAATGCATCAGAATGGCGATGACAAAATATTCATCAATGAATTCCTTGAACAGGATGATTTTCAGTGGGAATGGTAATTAATCAGTATGATGTATTTCTGATTAATTTAGATCCAACCTTAGGGCATGAAATAAAGAAAACAAGGCCATGTTTGATAATTTCTCCCAATGAAATGAATGCATCAATTCAAACAATTATAATCGCTCCAATGACTACAAAATCTCATAAATATCCTACTCGAATAGGGGTGAGCTTTGAAAAAAAAGAAGGTTGGATAGTGTTAGATCAAATAAGAACTGTTGACAGAAAAAGATTAATTAAAAAACTTGGATCGATAAAGCCTAATGAAATTAAACAAGTAAAATCAATTATTCAGGAGATGTTAGTAGATTAAGGTGGGAATTAAATTCTTGACTTTGTATATACATAAGTATATACTTGTATTAGGAGAAAAACTATGCAAACAGTAAAGGTTTTCAAAAGCGGGAATAGTCAGGCGATCAGGATTCCAAAAGAATTCTCAATAGAGGAACAGGAACTATATATACAAAAAATTGGTAACACTCTTATATTAACATCTATGAATGATCCCTGGAGTCCATTACGGAAGAGTCTTGAAATGTTCTCAGATGATGTGTTTTCAGATGGAAGGGAACAACCTGAGAATCAGGAAAGGGAAGATCTTTAGTGCATCTTATCGATACAAATATATGTATATATTTGATTAACAAAAAGTTTGAGTATTTAATAAGAAAACTTGAGTCTTTCAAAAAATCAGAATTATTAGTTTCTGCAATTACTGTAGCAGAGCTCGAGTATGGAATTGCGAAAAGCTTATATCCGGAGAAAAATAGACTGGCTCTAGTGGAATTTATATCATCATTTGAAATAGTTCCTTTTACTCATGAAGACACCCAAACATTTGGTTTAATAAGGGCATATTTAAATAAAAAGGGGATACCTATTGGGCCCTACGATTTACAGATCGCAGCACAATGTTTGGCAAGAGAATTGATCTTAGTGACAAATAACGAAAAAGAATTTAAAAGAGTACCAGACCTGATTATTGAGAATTGGAGTAAAACATGATAAGTAAAATCAATAATATTTTAGACCTTCCTTTCTACGCTGATGATAATTTTTCTGCGAGAAATTCTCACAAAACAAAAAAAGATGATTCTGTAAGTATAAAAACATTTAAAGAAACAGCCCTGTCTGTAAGAGAACTGACGGCTGGATTTGCTTCTTATGGAATAAACCAGGGTGATCATGTAGGATTTTTTGTAAATAACAGATTTGAGTGGATTGTTACAGATTTTGCTATTATGGCTCTACGGGCAGTATCTGTTCCCAGGGGGTCGGATACTTCTCCACAGGAAGTTCAGTTTATTTTTAATCATTCAGATTCAAACTACCTCATTCTGGAAAATGTAGCTCAACTTCTTGCACTGGTAGATATTTTTTCCAAAGAAGATTGGGCCCAGGCTAAAAAGATCTTTATCATCGATTCCGGTTCTATAAAAAAGGTTGATGCTTTTTTAGCCGAAAAAATTGTATTTTACGACACTCTGATGAAAGAGGGCCGGGATAAGTATAAAAAAGATCCTGATTTTATTGAAAAAATGCGAAAAGAAATTAAATCAGATGATCTTCTTACTATTGTATATACATCCGGAACCACAGGTAACCCTAAGGGAGTAATGCTGACCCATGGAAACTTTGTACAGAATGTTATTGCTAATACTCCAAGGCTGGAGATTGATGCAGAAAAGGGAGAGACTACAGTAGTAATGCTTCCCTCCTGGCATGTGTATGAACGGGCTTTTGAATACTGTGCTTTTTTTGCAGGAGTAACTGTTGTTTACTCTTCACCCAAAACTTTTGCTGCTGATCTTAAAGAGGAAAAGCCGGATGTGCTTATATCTGTCCCCAGAGTATGGGAGTCAATTTATCAGAAACTTATAAAGGCTCTTAGTAAGATGCCTGCTTCAAAACGCTATCTTATTTTTACATTTATCAAGATAAACCAAATATATCTTTCATCCTGCACTTACTTAAAAGGAGGATATGTATCACTTAAAAAACGGTCGGCCATAAAACGAGGCATTGTTTTTATCTGGAATGTTATTCTCTATTTCTTTAGTATTCCCGGCCATTTTCTGGCACACAAAATGTTTAAGCCTTTCAGAGCCAGTGTTGGCGGCAGATTAAGAGGTGCGGCTTCAGCAGCAGGAGCCCTTCCAAAATATCTGGATGAATTATTTAATTCCATAGGAATAAAAATTGTAAATGCCTATGGGATGACAGAATGTGCTCCGGGAATTCTGTCCCGTACTTTTGGTACAAATACTTTTGGAACCATAGGAGTTCCCTTTGATAATGTTGAAGTAGAAATACGAAGAGACGACGGCGCTAAGACAGACATTGGTGAAAAGGGGATAATTTTTACATCCGGCCCCCATGTTATGATTGGCTACTACAAGAATCAGGAAGCTACGGATAAGGTTCTGGGAAAAGATGGGTGGCTTAATACTGGAGATATCGGAATAGAGACAGAAAATGGTGAGATTGTAATTGTCGGGAGAGCCAAGGATACAATAGTCCTTATGGGTGGAGAAAATGTAGAACCTGAACCCATCGAGGACAAAATGAAAGAGAGTCTTTACATAGATCATGCAGTTCTTCTTGGGCAGGATAGAAAGCAGCTTACTGCCTTTATTGCAGTTAATGAAGAGGAACTTATGAACCTTGCAAGTGAACTAAAGGTAGCGGATTATGAGATAAGTACAGAAGGTGCAGATTCCATTGAACATGATAAAATATATTCAGTTCTGATGAAGGAAGTCAGCTCTTTAATTTCAAGAGAGCATGGATTTAAATCTTTCGAACGAATTTCCAAAATCCTTGCAGTAAGAAATAATTTTTCTATTGGAAAAGAGTTGACCCAGACAATGAAAGTTAAGAGAAAATATATTGTGGATAAATATAAGAATCTTATAGATAAGCTCCACAGGGATACAAGGAACTGATTATGCTGAAAATCGGCGATTACAATATACTCAAAATCAAACGCATGTATCATGGCGGTGCCTTTCTGATTGATAGTGAGGATACCAATGAGGATAGCACTGAGGTCTATATCGATGGTCTGGATATCCCTGATGATATGATTCCCGGGGAAGAGTTAAATGTCTTTGTTTATAACGATTCCAAAGGAACTCTCCGTGCCACTTTGGACCAGCCGCATGCAACAGTTGATCAGTTTGCTGCTCTTAAGGTTGTAAGCATCCAGGAATTTGGAGCCTTTCTTGACTGGGGGATAAAGAAGGATCTCTTTCTTCCCAACAGAAGGCAGGCTTTTCCCATTATCGAAGATTCTATTGTTGTGTTAAGACTGGTTCTGGATTATGAAAAACAGGGAGTTGTCGGGGACACAGATCTTGAAATCTACTTCAACAGAGATACTTCAGATCTTATAGAAGATCAGGAAGTGGATTTGCTTGTCTATGGTAGTTCTCCCATGGGAATAATGGTAATAGTCGATAATGAATATCCGGGGCTGGTCTACAGGTCAGAAGTGTTTAAGGAGCCTGAGACTGGAGATAAACTAACAGGCTGGATTTCAAAGATAAGGGAAGATGGAAAACTTGATATAAGCCTGAAGCGCAAAGGTTACTATGCTGTCATCGATTCCAGTGAAACTCTGCTGCAGTTCATCAAAGATAACAATGGATTCCTTCCACTTCACGATAGAAGCTCCCCGGAAGACATTAAAGAAAAACTCGGTATGAGCAAGAAACTCTTCAAAAAAATTGCCGGTGGTCTTTACAGAGATGGTTTGATAACAATAGAGTCAGATGGATTACGTATAGTCGGGGAAAAAAGCTGAACCCCGATTCATCCTCTTAATAATCAGGGCAATCCTTAAATCCTAAAATCAAGGTTCAAACATTTGAGTTTGATTGCAGCTTTCACTTTTTCGGCTTCTCTTTTCTTAGCTTTTTTCTTAGAATTTCAGAAACCTTTTCAGTTTTCTTTTCCCCCAGTTTAAAGCATCCCGTTTTAACTGTTCGGCAATATCTTCTTTGAAATTCCCTGAATTCCTTCCTGCACTACTTGTATTACTATAATTTGATGATGAGTTGCTGTTTCCACTATCTTCAATTAGTTCCCAGGGAGTGAGATTTTTCCAATCACTGCCCCTGTTAAAAAAACCTTCAAAAATATTTTTTATCAAAGACAAATCCAGGTCCTGATTTTTTGCCTGATAATATCCGCTCTCATCTCTGTATTCTGTTTCGTACAAATCATGACCTAAAAATGCCAATTGTATAAAATTACCACCATTATTTAAAATAAGGTGATCGATTTTCTTATCCAGCTTATCAATTTCACTATATATTGTTTCAATATCAGAAACGTCCAAAATTTTACCATCTGCCAATTCCAATTTCATAGTTATTCCCCTTTTCTAATTTTTCACTCATTATACACCCTTACTGCCCCTATGCAATAAAAATCATTTAGTCTATTATCCCCCCATGAACAACAGCACAACAGGATTTGCAGAACTTACACCGGATATTGTCCTTTCCTCAGTAGAAAAGGCGACAGATGCAAGCCTGACAGGTCTTATCACACCATTTCCAAGTTATATTAACAGAGTCTATGAAATTGAAACTGATGACGGTGAGAGGCTTGTCGCAAAATTCTATCGCCCCGGACGATGGACAGAAGCTGCACTGAAAGAAGAACATGATTTTATGGAGGACTGTGAGGAAAGAGATATTCCTGTAGTATGCCCTGTTAAACTGAATAACGAAAATACCCTCGGTAAAAGCAATGGTTTCTATTTTTCTGTTTTCCCAAAAAAATCCGGAAGACTGTTGGAGTTAAACAGTGATGAAGACTATTTACGAGCAGGTGCCTTAATTGGTCGCATACATTCTTCAGGGATAAGTAGAGAAGCAGGGCACAGAATAGTACTGGATCCTTCTTTTTCTACACGTCAGGATCTGGATGAACTTTTATCAGGGAATTTGATTTCAGGAAATCTGAAAACTGAGTTTAAAAAAGTTACAGATGAAATCCTGGATCTTATTATTCCTCTGTTTGAAGGGGTTAAAAGACACCGTATTCATGGAGACTGTCATCTTGGAAATATTTTAAGCCGCCCCGGAATGGATGATGATCTGCTGATGATAATTGATTTTGATGATATGGCAATGGGACCGGCGATGCAGGACTTATGGCTTCTTCTACCAGGAAGTTTATCGGAATCCCGTAAGGAGCTTAATTTATTGATCGAAGGTTATGAACAATTTTTACCTTTTGATTATTCCACTACCCGACTTGTGGAGCCTCTTCGTGCAATGAGGATTATCTATTTCCTCGCCTGGTGCGGCAGACAGATTGATGATTTTCAGTTTAGACACAATTTCCCCGACTGGGGTACAGATAAATTCTGGGAAACTGAAATTCATGATTTGA